>JAICGJ010000218.1 GCA_025923195.1 Chryseolinea sp. | reverse complement strand
TATTACTTTGAGGCAAACATCGATAACGATCAACTCTCGTTTGACTATAAGTTAAAACCTGGAATAGCACAAAAAATGAATGCTACTTTTCTGATGAAGAAGATGGGGATCATTCCGAGTTAAGTGTTGAAGTGTTGAAGTTCGAAGTGTTGAAGTTGGTGCTACTTAAAGCAAAGCAATTTTTTGAAATTCTTTGTAGTCAAGTCCACTCAACTCCTTCTATATGCCGAGGCCGTCAAGTCCGCCAACTTCAACACCTCGCACTTCGCACTTCAACACTATTCCAGGCACTCCCTAAGCTTTTCCACTGCAAAATCGATTTCCTCCGGTGTATTGTATTTGCTAAACGAAAATCGAACTGCACCCTTTTTTGAATCCGGATATAGTTCTCCAAGCACGTGTGACCCGGCCGTTGCGCCACTGGAGCAGGCGCTGCCCCCCGATGCCGAGACACCATGTAAGTCCAGGTTGAACAATAGCATGCTATTCTGATCGGATTCCGGAAGACAAACATTGAGGACGGTATATAAACTTCTTTCCAGATCCGCTGAATTGCCGTGGAAGTTTACATCGCGAATATTCTCCTTCAGTTTTTCAATCATTCGAGATTTTAGCGTCAATATGTACTTCCTATGTTTCTCCAAATCGCGATATGCAATTTCAAGAGCCTTTGCAAGTCCGATAATACCATAGACGTTCTCGGTCCCACCCCGCATATTTCGTTCCTGCGGGCCGCCATGAATAAAGGATTGGATCTTTTTATCCTTTCGTATGTACATAAAGCCAACTCCCTTAGGACCGTGAAATTTATGCGCCGCCGCAGCCATACCATGCACCTTGAGCTTTCTTAAATCGTGCACATAATGCCCCACAGTCTGAACTGTATCAGAGTGGAAATATGCCTTATAATGCTGACATAAATTTCCGACTGCTTCGATATCGAGCAAATTTCCAATCTCATTATTAGCATGCATGAGAGATACAATTGCATTTGGATGCTTGTGGAGTAGATAATCGAGATTGTCGAGGTCAACATTTCCTCGCGCGTCCAACTTAACCATGTGCAAATGGATATGCTTTTTCTTAGAGAGAGAGCTCAGTGTTTCCTCCACGGCATGATGCTCGATCGGCGACGTAATGATATTTTGAATATTATAGGAAATGATGCCGCCCGTCAGAATGGCATTATCTGCTTCTGTTCCTCCAGATGTGAAGATGATTTCGCCAGGAGTGCAATGCAACAATTCTGCTATTTTTTTCCTGGCGGATTCAATGGCCGCTCTTACCTTTCTTCCATGGGCATGGGTGGAAGAGGGATTGCCAAAATCTTCAATAATAAAAGGCTTCATGGCCTCGAATACTTCGGGATCGATCGGGGTAGTAGCCGCATTGTCAAGGTAAATGCGCATTTTAGTGTCAGGAAATTTTATGCAAGGGCCTTTTCAGTGATGATTTCTTTTATATCTGCGATGATCTTTTTAGCCAGATTTTCAGCTTTGACCTCCAAGTCCGATTCTGCATAAATGCGAATGATAGGTTCGGTATTTGATTTTCTCAAATGGACCCATTCCATATCGAACTCAATCTTAACGCCGTCAACGGTATTTATAGGTTGCTTTTTATACTTCTTCTTTATTTCATCCAGTACTTTATCCACATTGATACTTGGAGTCAACTCAATTTTGTTTTTGGAAATAATGTAGTTGGGATATTTAGCACGGAGTCTTGATACAGGTACAGCTGACTTGGCCAGATGTGTCAGAAATAACGCTATGCCTACCAGCGCATCGCGGCCGTAATGCAATTCGGGATAAATCACCCCTCCATTACCTTCTCCGCCAATGATCGCATCGCACTCTTTCATCAGGGTCACAACATTTACTTCGCCTACGGCTGCAGCGAAATATTCACCACCGGCTTTTTCAGTGACATCGCGCAACGCACGGGTGGAAGAAAGATTTGAGACTGTATTACCTTTCTTCTTCTTGCTGTTATTCAGCACATAGTCCGCGACCGCTACCAGCGTATACTCTTCTCCAAATGGTGACCCATCTTCCGAAATGAAGGCAAGACGGTCAACATCCGGATCAACCACAATACCCACGTCGTACTTCCCTTTTTTTAATTCGCGACAGATATCCATAAGATGTTCAGGAAGCGGTTCGGGGTTGTGCGGAAAATGGCCGGTTGGCTCGCAATACAATTCCTTGACTGAGACATTCAAGGCTTTCAGTAGCTTCGGAACTGCAATTCCACCTGTGGAATTCACAGCATCGACGACAACTTTAAATCCCCTGCTTTTGATGGCGGCAACGTCCACTAAAGGCAGCTTTAGGATGAGCTCAATATGCTTTTCCAGATATGAGTCATTCTTTACGTAGCCACCAAGTTTGGTGACAGGGGCAAAATCAAATTCTTCATTCTTGGCGATGTTCAATACATCTTCTCCATCCTTGGCTGAAATAAATTCACCCTTTTCGTTAAGAAGTTTCAATGCATTCCATTGTACTGGATTATGACTCGCCGTGAGAATTATTCCGCCTGCCGCCTTTTCCAATGGTACCGCAATTTCTACCGTTGGCGTAGTGGACAATCCAAGATCGATAACATCTATGCCTAGTGCTTGTAACGTCGATGTCACAAGAGCGTTCACCATTTCACCAGAAGGCCGTGCGTCGCGACCGATTACAATCCTGGTCGTGCCTTTTTTCTTTTTAATAAAAGTTCCAAAAGCAGCAACAAACTTTACAATGTCAAGCGGCGTAAGATTCTCATTGGGTGTCCCACCAATCGTCCCGCGAATTCCGGATATAGATTTAATTAAAGCCACAATATTTTTTTTGTACGCCAAAATTAAAATAATAATGTAAACTAAATATCAATTCCTCAACCAAAGAATGAACGCATTGAACGCTATTAAATCAAGCGCAAAACGGCGGGCAAATATTGGATTATTTTTCTTTTATGGATGGCAAAGGCTCCTTTGTGCCAACCTCGGGATCGCCACACGAAGTATCCCCAGCTTTTAATTGTTTACCACAATAGCCACAGGTAACTCCGTCCTTATTCAGCCAAGGGCTCTGGGATGCACACGTTCCCCGGAATTCACCGTTCTTAATAAAAAGCAGACGCACGGAAAGCAGTATAAAAAAGAGTGCAAAGATTCCAATGCTAAATAAGAAAACTGTCATATGACTCTACATTTGAAGATATTGACAGATACCACATATTTGTTAGTACCTTAGGCAAGTTAACATATAAATTGAACAGGGTTTCGCATGAAAAAGGTTCTTTCAAAACCGGATTTGACCCGAAAAGCAAAACTTGAAGCTTTTGACCGGCTATTAACTATAATGGATGAGCTAAGAGAGAATTGCCCTTGGGACAAGAAGCAGACGATGGAAAGCTTGCGTCATCTTACCATAGAAGAGACCTATGAGCTTTCCGACTCCATATTGGACGGCAATCTCAAGGAGATCAAGAAAGAGCTCGGCGACATCTTCTTACATATGGTGTTCTATGCACGTATTGCCTCCGAGCTGGGGGCGTTTGACATTAGTGAAGTGTTAAATTCAATCTGCGACAAGCTAGTTGAACGGCATCCCCATATTTACGGCGACGTAATCGCTGATGATGAAGAAACGGTTAAAGCCAATTGGGAAAAAATCAAATTAAGAACAGGCAATAAATCCGTACTTGAGGGAGTTCCCAAATCCCTTCCGGCTTTAGTGAAGGCAATTCGCATCCAGGACAAGGCACGGGGCGTTGGTTTCGATTGGGAGAAAAAGGAGCAAGTCTGGCAAAAAGTGGAAGAGGAGATGCAGGAATTCAAGCATGAGTATAATGCTGAATCAGTCGACTCAATCGACAGAGAAAAAGCGATGGCTGAATTTGGCGATCTGCTTTTCTCACTTGTGAACTATGCGCGTTTTATAAACATCGATCCGGAGGAGGCGCTGGAACGCACGAATAAGAAATTCATCAAACGTTTTCAGTTCCTTGAGTCTGAGTCGGCCAGGGATGGAAAAAAAATGGGAGAGATGAGCCTCGCAGAAATGGATGAGTATTGGGAAAGAGCGAAAAACGTGAAAAGTGAAAAGTGAATTCGACAACCTGAAACCTGAAACTATCTGTTGAGCGTCCACTTCATAAGGGGCCCGCTTGTCATGCTAGTAATAAGCGCCATGATAACAAGTGAGACAAACACTTTTTCGTTGATCAAGCCATTCTCGAGCGCGATTAAACCTAAGATGATTTCCATAGCTCCCCGTGCGTTCATGCCAAATCCTGCGGCCAGAGATTCTTTCCAACTGAAGCCACCCAGGCGCGCGCCGAGACCGCTTCCAATAATCTTTCCGGTAAAAGCGATCGCCAGAATTACAAGTGTTAGCACCAGGTCAAAATTCGTGATGAAGTTTACACGTAGCCCGATAGATACAAAAAACAGTGGAGCAAATATATTATTGATAAACTGATGCACAATTTCCTTTGCTCTTTCCGAAAAGTGTTCCGAGTCTCCCAGGGCAACGCCCATAATAAACGCACCAAAAATGGCATGAATACCAATGTATTCGGTGAAAGCGCCGGCTAGAAAACACAATGCCAGCGAAATAGACAGAACTCCACCAGGCCAGGCCAGCTTCTTGTTAACCCACGGAAGTACACGGTTGAGCAAGCCCCGTCCGATGGTAAGCATAAAAGCTGTATAACCGATAGTTAAAATAATTGTGTTGATCAGTGGCATAGATCCGCCCGCTTTTCCGATCAAACCTAAAATGACTGAGAATATTAGCCAACCAACTAGGTCATCGACCATCGCCGATGCCACTACCAGCAGTCCCATCCTTGATTTAAATATGTTCAAGTCCATGAGGATGCGTACGATTACAGGGAGGGCAGTAATGGCCATGGCCGTACCCATGAACAATGCGAATGTCAAACGCGCATCTTTGTCATTGATACCAAAGAATTCGGAAAAAAAGAACGGAAACGTAAATCCAATACTAAAAGGAATGAGTAATCCAAAAGCACTAGTAGTGACAGCTTGTCGTCCCTGTTGCCAGACGATATGTAGGTCAACTTCAAGGCCAGCGATAAACAACAGCATGACTACTGCAACCTGGACAAATCCCGTTAGGACAATCCCGGCGCCTGACGCAGGTGGAAATAATGCTTCAAACCAGCCAGGCTGAAGCATGCCCAGGACAGTGGGCCCCAGCAATATTCCGGCAACAATTTCACCGATTACAGCAGGCTGATTCACTTTGCGTGCGACTTCCGCAAAAATCCTTCCCATCACCAACATCACGCTGAGTTGGATCAACAGATGCACTACATCTGCGTGACTAAGATTACCCACCCATCACCTCCTTCCTGGGATGGATAATCAAAAGGTTGCAAGGCAAGTCTGCAAAAATGTATTCATGGTCGTGTGTAAATACCCGATCAAAAAAAGAAAATCTCCTTTCCGGAGCTCCGACAATTAAAAGGTCTGCCTGTTTACGCTGAGCAAATTGACTTAGTTCAAACCCAGACTTTCCTGACACGAGCTTGATGTTAATTTTAATTCCCTCATGTGGAATCTGCTTGAGGATTTTCTCTACGATGTCAATCTCTGACTGAACCAGTTTATGACGCATCTGTTCATATTCCTCCTCGCTACATTGTTCAGCAGCGGTCATCGTCAACCCGTACATCTTCAGTTCTCGAACAATGTGAAGCCACTGTGATTTATCCTTCAACGCGATCTCACAAGCCGTCCGAAGTGATTCTTCAACGTTAGGTCTATCATCTGCGTCCACGACAATATTCTGGAACGGTTTCGGAGTGGTTGATGGATTTGTCAATAATAATACTGAGCAATCTGCCTTCCTGATAATTTTCCTTGCAACCGTTCCTAAATAGAATCGAACGAGATTCTCCTTCTTTAACGCTCCTGCGATAAGCAGATCCACATTTTCATTCTTGCACGTCTCAAGAATTCGCTGGCTTGGTTTTCCCTCCTCCCAAAATATCCTTACGTCCTCCCTATCCGCTAACCCGGTCTGCACTAATAACTGATTCAATCTCGTTGTCTCCTTTTCTCCATGTGCGCCAACATGGATGAGTATGAGCTCGGCGCCCCAGATGCTTTTTATCCGCGCAGCCTCCTTAAGTATGGCCTCAATGCGGGGAGAGAATGCAATTGCAACTCCGATCTTTTTTAACGTCTTCATCATGCGGTGGTAAGTTATTGATTTATTTAAAATGAAGGCCTGAAAGGATGAATTTTCGGGAAATCGATCTAGCCCATTGACTGCATTCCCATCGTAATACCAATTCCCACATTGCAACCAGTATTTATGGGTTTTATTACAAAAACTTGCACGCATACTCTAGTGCATTGAATGTGGTTGTAGTCCCCTTTTTAGCCCGGTATTTTTGTAACTGCAAATTGGCTAATATGTCTTTGAAGCGCGCCATCCGAAATTTGATCATAGGGGACGACAAGTTTATTGAATCTTATGCTGAATTCAGACAGGCACTGCTGTCAGGTGAATTTGCCCTGATAGGAGTTCTCTTTTGTTTTGTCAGCGGAATCTTCAATTATAAGATCGGATATGATGAGACACTCCCGGTTCTAGGAGGAACTGCCTTGCTCTTATCCTTGACCCTTCTACTGCATCGTCGAGGGAATCACTCGCTAGCAAATTACGTACTGCTCGCCACGATGAATATTTCCGTCTATATTCTGGCCTCCAGTGAATCTGCAAAAACAGGATCTTTCTTATTTTTTATTGTAAGCAGTATTGCCTCATTTGCCGTCTTCAGTTATCATGAACGACTATTGTCAATAATATTTGCCGTCTTCACGTATGTGCTTTTTGCACTCGCATATTTTATTGATTTCAGTATTCTGCCTCATCGGAATTATAGCGACGATGTTCTCCTGTTTTGTATCGTCATTAACTTTTCTGCCGCACTGCCGGCGACTGTAATGACGGTTTACCTACTAAAGACGCTTAACCATCATCATGCCCTGGAGTTGGTAGAGAACAATATGCTTCTCTCAAAGACCAATGCTGAATTAGACCGCTTTGTTTACAGCACTTCGCACGATCTGCGTGCACCGCTTAGCTCTATCATGGGACTTATTAACATCACGCTTGACACCCAAAATCCCAATGAAGTGAAGCGCTATCTTTCGCTCATGAAGGATCGGGTGCATTCACTACACGACTTCATTAAGGATATTACTGACTATTCGCGAAATAACAGACTTGAGGTCAAACGTGAACAGGTCAAGCTCGCGGATATGGCACATGAGGTGTGGGAGAGTTTGAAGTTTTCACCGGAAGCAGAAAATATTGATTTCCGAATTGATATTCCGCGGGACATATACATAGAGTCTGACAAAAACCGGCTAAGGGTAATCATCAGCAACCTAATATCAAACGCCGTCAGATACCATGACCTTAAAAAAGAGAATCAATTTATTCGCTTGAGTTATCAAATGAACGGACGGGTATCCTATATCCAGGTTGAGGATAATGGGCAGGGAATCGCCACAGAATACCACAACAAGATATTCGATATGTTTTTCCGTGCCAATGAGCAGTCTAAAGGTTCAGGCTTGGGGTTGTACATAGTGAAAGAAGCCCTAATGAAACTGTCGGGCACCATCAGGCTGGAATCCACAATCGGCGTTGGCACAACGTTTACAATCGTCCTTCCGCACAGAAAGTCCTAGATCGCGCACTGATCAATTTTTTCAGAACATTTAAAAAACTTTCGACGGCCACCATGTTGACTGTGGACTAATATTATCTTTGCCCCTTATGGCAATTCAAGAAGACAATCTGTTGAAAAATGTGATCTCCCATGCGAAGGAGTATGGGTTTATTTTCCCTTCCAGTGAAATTTATGATGGGTTAAGCGCTGTATATGACTATGGTCAGAATGGTGCAGAATTGAAAAACAATATCAAGGAATATTGGTGGAAATTCATGACGCTCCTTCATGATAACATTGTGGGGATTGATGCGGCTATTTTTATGCATCCAACTACCTGGAAGGCTTCCGGGCATGTTGACGCATTTAATGATCCGATGGTTGACAATCGGGATTCAAAAAAAAGATATCGTGCTGATGTTCTTGTTGAAGATGCAATTGCAAAACTAGAGGAGAAAATTCACAAAGAAGTTGAAAAGGCGGCCAAGCGTTTCGGCGCATCATTCGATCGCGAAATGTTCTTAGCCACAAACCCGAGAGTGTTGGAATACACGCAGAAAATTGACGAAACAAATGCGCGCCTGAAAGCAGCAATGGGGGCTTCAGATATGGGTGCCATGAAAAAATTGTTGGATGATCTGGAAATTGCTGATCCAATTTCAGGAACAAAAAATTGGACGGAGGTACGACAATTTAACCTCATGTTCTCGACCGAAATGGGATCACTAGCTGAGGACACTAACAAGATTTATCTGAGACCTGAAACGGCTCAGGGAATTTTTGTAAACTTCCTGAATGTACAAAAAACCGGAAGGATGAAAATTCCCTTTGGCATTGCGCAAATTGGCAAAGCCTTCCGAAATGAGATCGTTGCCCGTCAGTTCATTTTCCGAATGCGCGAATTCGAGCAGATGGAAATGCAGTTTTTTGTTAAACCTGGTGACGAGATGACATGGTACGAATTCTGGAAAGACAATAGAATGAAGTGGCACAAGGCTTTGGGTCTGGGTGACGAAAATTATAGATATCACAACCATCTCAACCTTGCTCACTATGCTAATGCAGCCTGCGACATACAGTTCGATTTTCCGATGGGGTTCAAAGAACTGGAGGGAATCCATTCACGGACTGATTTTGATCTGAAAAGTCATGAAAAATATTCAGGAAAAAAGCTGCAGTATTTTGATTCCGAAGAAAATCAAAGTTATATCCCTTACGTTGTGGAAACATCTGTCGGTTTGGATCGCATGTTTCTATCGATACTTTCAAAATCATATACGGAGGAGAAACTTCCGGATGGAAGCGAACGTGTAGTTCTAAGAATTCCGGTGCCTCTTGCGCCAGTCAAAGTTGCTATTCTTCCATTAGTTAAGAAGGATGGCCTTCCGGAGAAAGCAATGGACATCATGAACGATTTGAAATTTGATCTTCGCTGTTTTTACGAGGAAAAAGACGCTATTGGAAAACGTTACCGTCGTCAGGATGCTATAGGCACACCGTATTGCGTCACCGTTGATCACCAGACGTTATCTGACAATACAGTGACCATTCGCGACAGAGACACAATGAGACAGGAGAGAGTCAATATTAATGAAATTCGACCTCAATTGATAGCAGCATGCTCCATCAATAATATATTGAGGAAGATTGAGCAATGATTGTATATTTTATCCTGTTTAGTATAGCAGTACTTGTTGTTTACAGATTTAACCAGGAAATTAAAGAAGGTTATGCTTTTGCAGGCAGGGCTGCCGCACCGTTGCGATCAAGGGTGTTACCAATGCCGCAAGCTTATCAAGTTATTCTCGAAAAATATTTTCCATTCTACAACCAATTGGACAATTCAGAAAAGAATCGTTTCGCGCAAAAAGTGTGTACCTTCATGTATGGTAAACGATTTATCCCCAGAAACATCAATGAAGTTTCAATAGAAGCCCGAGTGCTGATAGCAGCGACAGCGGTTCAGCTGACTTTCGGCTTA
>JAICGJ010000217.1 GCA_025923195.1 Chryseolinea sp. | reverse complement strand
TGATCCTCTACAATGTTTTCATTGCTCCGAAAGAGCGCTCATAAAACCTAACCCTGATGAAAGAGAATAAATTGTTCAAGCCATATGTAGCGCCCGAGGCGAACATGGCTGAGTTCACAGTGAAATCAATTTTGTTTGGTTGCCTCTTCGGAATTCTCTTTGGATCCTCGACGGTATACCTGGCATTAAAAGCTGGATTAACAGTGACCGCATCTATTCCTATAGCAGTGATAGCCATAACGTTGGGCAGAAAATATTTGAAGACTACCATCCTCGAAAATAACATAATTCAAACGACTGGTTCCGCCGGCGAGTCTATCGCAGCAGGAGTGGTATTTACGCTTCCCGGATTTTTATTCCTTTCTCCGGATGCAAGTGGCGTGAGCGTTGGTGAAGGCTATTTCGAGTATCTCACCATTCTGATACTGGCAGCTTTCGGAGGAATATTGGGAACTCTTATGATGATACCGCTTCGGCGATCACTCATTGTTAAAGAGCATGGGATACTTCCTTATCCCGAAGGAACGGCTTGTGCTTCCGTTCTACAGGCGGGCGAAAAGGGGGGCGTCTTTGCGCAGACAGCCTTTGTAGGAATGGGTGTGGCAATGGTTTACGCTGTGCTTCAAAAAGTCCTTCACGTAATCGCAGAAATCCCTGCCTTCGTTACCAGTCATGTTAATAGGTATTGGCCTGCGGGTGCTATTCGTGGTGAGATCACGCCTGAATATCTTGGTGTCGGATATATTATTGGGCCGCGTATATCAGGAGTACTGGTCGCCGGTTCCGTTTTAGCTTGGTGGGCATTAATACCCTTGCTTACGACGCTTGTCGATCCTGACACCATTGCCCTTCAATTGGTGAAACAAGGATACTTGCCGGATCTGAATACCTCGGGCGGTCCGGGTGCATGGGACGCCAATACGCATACCTTCGGCAGCTTCGCCGATGCTATCTACAGATCTTATATCCGTCAAATAGGTGCAGGAGCAGTAGCAGCTGGTGGATTCATCACCCTTATGAAGACCATTCCGACGATCGTTTCTTCCTTTAAGGAAAGCATCGGGTCTATGAAGTCGAAAGACCCAAGCAGCATATTGCGCACCGATCGTGATTTCTCATTCAAGGTGGTAATCATAGGGAGCATCGGCCTGATTCTTTTGGTTGCGTTTCTACCGAGCGCAATTATTCCCGGCGATAGTATTTTCCAAAAGCTACTTATCGGAATATTGATTGTGATCTTTGGTTTTTTCTTTGTAACTGTGTCTAGCCGTATCGTTGGACTCGTAGGAACGAGTAACAACCCCATTTCAGGAATGACCATTGCAACCTTAATGGGCACATGCCTCATCTTTACCAGTATCGGGTGGTCGGGCAAGTTATACGAACCGCTTGCATTGGTGGTTGGCGGTATGATTTGTATTGCGGCTGCCAATGCGGGGGCTACTTCTCAAGATCTTAAGACAGGTTATATTGTAGGGGCTACTCCGAAGTATCAGCAACTTTCTCTTTTTATCGGAGCTATAGTGTCATCCATTGCTATCGGTTTAGTGGTGGATGTATTAGATACGCCAACACCCGAGATGGTAGAACAGGGACTGAAGCATGCCATTGGCAGCGACAGGTACCCTGCACCCCAGGCTACGCTGATGGCAACACTAGCTAAAGGGATTCTCTCCTTTAATCTGGACTGGCAATTTGTGATGGTGGGGGTCTTCATCGCTGTAACCCTCGAGTTATGCGGCATAAAAGCACTGGCATTCGCCATTGGACTATACTTACCCCTCTCGACCACATTGCCGATCTTTGCAGGGGGTGCTGTTAAGGGCTACATTGATTGGAGGGCCGAAAGAAAGAACGAAAGATTGGAGGAAGATGAGTTGGGAAGAGGGAGCCTGTTCGCCACGGGCCTGATCGCGGGAGGTGCTTTGACCGGTGTCATCGTAGCGATTTTGTCAGTAGTTTGGCCAGGGTTCATGAGTGCATTAAACTTCGAACACGGGTTTGTAAATGCATTGGGCACCGGTGGATATCACATCTTGGGTACATTGTTCTTTATTAGTATGATGGTAATGCTTTACCGGCTAGCAATAAAGAAATCGTAACGGATCAGGATTGAGCAAGAAGTTCTATCCGATGACGAACCAGTAAACTGTTTGGTGCAGTGATGATGATGTGTCTGAAAGGGGGCTTAATGCATTCGAAAACTTCTTCGTTTGACCTTTCCGAGCTCCAGAAATCTGACGCACTTTGAAGTTCTGCAGACGGAATAGTTTTTTGGATGATATTCAATTCCTGGAAAGGGATTGGACGACAGCGGGTGTCGGAGAGATTTGCGTTCATTGGAAAAGGTAATTCCGAGATCGCATCCAGTACTACCGTTTTATCTGCTACATACTGGAAGTATTTGGAATAAAGACCTGAGTAGTATTGAATTTTTATTCCCGTTATTCCCTCAAGTTTTAAATCTTTGATGGTCTTTTCTGGCAGGGAATCGTGGATCGAAGTTGTCAGCACAAGCGGAGGGATACTATCGTCATGGGTTTCCAGAATTGGCTTTTTGCAGGAGCCGGCAGCAATTAAAAACAGGGGCAATAGAAAACCGAGAATTATCCTCATAAAAAAATCTATTGAGAATTCAATTCTATAATTTCTTTTAAAGCTTCTAACGCAGTTGCTTCCGCATGATCGACTCTTCCATCGGCCTGAATAATTTCCCTGAGATCGTCGTAGAAATTGTTTTTCAACACACTTCGGTCTTCACTAAAGTGTTTGAAGCTACTGCTGAAAAGCTCGCTTAATTTCGATTTATCAAAGGAATTATACTCCCGGATAGCGAGGTAGAGCTTCTTTTCAATGTCTGCGTTTTCCTCAAATAGGCCCCTGATCTTCTGCTTGATCGTTGCCATTTCCAGTGGATCGTAGTTTTCATCCGCTCGAGAAATATGGACGTAAAGAAATAGAATGAAATCTTTGAAGCTGGAATGTATCACCATAAAAACTGGATCAGCGATAAGCGAAAATAACAAAAAAAAGGCTTCACCTTTCGATGAAGCCTCTTGTATTAGAAGATTTGGAATCTTGATTACATCATTCCACCCATTCCGCCGCCGCCATGGGGCATTGCGGGAGCTGGGCTTTCTTCAGGGATTTCGGAAACAACCGCTTCCGTGGTCAATAGTAACCCTGCGATTGATGCTGCATTTTCAAGAGCAAGACGAGTCACCTTCGTAGGATCGATAATACCAGCCTCGAAAAAGTTTTCAAACTTATTATCTCGGGCATTGTAGCCATAATCCTTCTTGCCTTCACGAACTTTGTTGACAATTATAGAACCTTCCTGTCCTGCGTTTTCAGCAATTATTCTTAACGGTGACTCAAGTGCCAGGCGCACAATGTTCACGCCGGTAGCCTGATCTTCATTAGTGATTCCGAGGTCTTGGACGTTCTTAATCGCTTCAACTGCGCGAATATAAGCTACCCCTCCACCAGGAACGATTCCTTCCTGTACTGCGGCTCTTGTAGCATGCAACGCATCGTCTACGCGGTCTTTCTTTTCTTTCATTTCAACTTCTGTAGCTGCGCCTACATAGAGGATCGCAACGCCACCGGAAAGCTTTGCAAGACGCTCTTGCAGTTTTTCCTTATCGTAATCAGAAGTTGTAGTTTCGATTTGAGCCTTGATTTGCGCTATGCGGCCCTGGATTTCATTTTTCTTGCCTGCACCGTTTACAATCGTAGTATTGTCCTTATCGATGTTAATCTTTTCGGCGCGTCCCAGCATATCAAGGGTAGCATTCTCAAGCTTAAAACCTTGCTCTTCCGAGATCACTTTACCGCCGGTGAGAACTGCAATGTCCTCTAACATGGCCTTTCTTCTGTCGCCGAAGCCTGGAGCTTTTACAGCTGCAACGCGCAGGGCACCGCGGATTTTATTGACAACCAACGTAGCTAGTGCTTCACCTTCTACTTCTTCTGCAATAATTACCAGCGGTTTGCCAGTTTGAGCGGATTGTTCGAGCACAGGAAGCAATTCCTTCATGCTGCTGATCTTCTTGTCGTAGATCAGTACAAACGGCTGATCCAGATCGACTTCCATTTTTTCAGTGTTTGTCACGAAATAAGGGGAGAGGTACCCTCTGTCAAACTGCATACCTTCGACAGTTTTCACTTCGGTTTCAGTACCCTTAGCTTCCTCTACTGTGATTACACCATCTTTACCAACTCTGTCCATAGCATCAGCGATCATCTTTCCGATAGTCTCATCACTATTAGAAGATATCGTTGCTATTTGAGCTATCTCATTGGAGTCCTTAATTTTCTTGGATTGTTTCTTCAGATTTTCAACTACAGCATCGACAGCTTTGTCAATACCGCGTTTCAAATCCATTGGGTTTGCGCCAGCAGCAACGTTCTTAATACCGTGTGCATAAATGGATTGTGCCAACACAGTAGCAGTCGTAGTACCATCACCAGCGGCATCAGCAGTCTTAGAAGCTACTTCTTTTACGAGTTGCGCACCCATATTTTCAATAGCATCCTTTAATTCAATTTCTTTTGCGACGGTAACACCATCTTTTGTAACTGTAGGTGCACCAAATTTCTTGTCGAGGATTACGTTACGACCTTTTGGACCCAGGGTAACTTTTACTGCATCTGCAAGTTTGTCAACGCCTTTTTTTATCTTATCTCTTGCTGTGGTTTCAAAGGTTATTTCTTTAGCCATAAATTTTAATGTTTTAGGTTGATTAAATGATTCCGAAAATATCTGAGTTTCTCATGATGAGATACTCTTTTCCGTCGATGTTGATCTCAGTCCCGGAGTATTTTCCGTAGAGTACATTATCACCAACTTTCACGGTTACAGGCTTGTCCTTAACGCCTTCGCCTACGGCAATGATTTTGCCTTTTTGTGGTTTTTCTTTTGCTGTGTCTGGAATGATGATACCAGATGCGGTTTTGGTTTCAGCTTCAGCGGGTTCAACTAATACCCGGTCCTCATTTGGTTTGAAGTTGATTTTGGCCATATGTGTAATAGATTTAAAAGGTTAACAAATTTTGCTACAGCTCCCCCTTATCAGCTATTGTGCCAAGGAGAAATGTGACGCGAATTAAGAGGAAAATTTTAACATCTGTCAGGTTTTATTCGTTTTTCCATATAAAGCCAGCAGTTTTAGTCAGGGCGCAAGGTCAGGATGGCAGATGTGGCAGATTCATTGAACTGCCAATCAGTCCTGAGTAAAAACGTGATTTTTAACTCAAAAACCACATCCTGACTCGGGTTAGGCAACTTGGAAACTTGTACCGCAACTCACGAATGATTAAATTGTTAGCAGTTGAATTTTGATCTATGGACAACTTATCTAAAGATTGGCTCACGCAGGGGCTAATCGATTTTGAATACAAGAAGTATGTGTTGATGGCCTACCTACAGAAGGTGAGGTCATCGTTCGACCGGGTCGAGTTGTACCCCTTTATGGCTGACCTGGTTTTTCATTATCGAAATCTTCTGACATTAAAAGAGAACAAATCGCTTATTCGAGAATCATTTCCAAAAGAACTTTCATTAGAGGATTTTAAGAAGCTCGAACTAAGCTATCGCCAAATGATTGAGGATGATGGTGTAATGACGGAGTTAGAGTCAATTATTGACTTCGCCTTACCACAGATCAAGGGTTCGTTGCAAGAAGGGTCTGTTATCTACGAGTTCGTTGAATCGAAGTGCGAGATCTCGCCTGTTGGAGTTACGCCCCTCTACGCAAAGGAGGGTTATTTATTTGTGACACAACCTCCGGAAAAGGAAACTAATATCTACCGCTACCAGATCAGCATCTTCGAGCGCAGTCAGGAGCAACTGCGCAGCCTTAACACTGAATTTATCGAACGGGTAGAAAAAAATACGATTAATACTTACGAGAATCTTAAGCTCAAACTGATCCGGAAGTTCAGAGATCTTCCAAACCCGGCCGCTTATCTTATACTGGCTAAAATGAAATTTCCGTTTACTGAAACACTAATGCCAGTTGCCAAACGGCTTTTCGTCAAGCACATTTCGCAGGCTGCCTGACTATTGTGAAACTTTGGATTAGCGGATTAGGGATTTGCGTCGGTAGTATCCGTGTCCAGGTCGAGCGTTGGGGCAGGAACATTTGCGGGCGCTTGTTCGCCAGCTCTTTCTAATACGTCATTCGTGCCACCTCCCTGATTGATTCCGATGAAGTTCGTGGTCAGGCAAAGCACCATAATTCCAATGATGAAACCCCATGTCAGCTTTTCCAACAGGTCTCCCGTCTTTTTCACGCCAATGATATTGCTGGCTGAAGATCCTCCAAACTGACTGCTAAGACCCCCTCCTTTAGAATTTTGCGCAAGGATGACCAGTACCAATAGTACGGAGAGCAATATGATAAGTGAAATAACCAGGGTATACATAGCCTACTTCTTCAGTTCTTCAATTTGAGCCGCAAAGTAAGTCTTTTTTTGTGGAAACTTCCAAATAAGCTTCTTCAGCACTTCAATGGCCTTGTCTTTTTTTCCTTGTTTCAACAGTAATTCAACAAGAGTTTCAGACACTACGTTATCGCCGAATTCGCCCGTTTTTATAGTTGACAGATCTACTTCCTGAGCCTGGATAGGCTTTTCCTTGGAATTTGAGATCGAAGGCTGAGTCTTTATAAAGTGGTCAATAATTTCTAACTGCTCTTTTTGCTTCTGATTGGCGGGTTCGATCTCGCCCTTCGATTCGACAATTTCGTCAATAATATCCCTCCGTTCAGATCTTCTCCTCTTTGCCGGTTTTGGTTCCTCCTCATTTTTCATCGGTTGGGCATTCAGGGATTTGCTCAGTTCAATTATCCGCTCTCTTTTTGATTTTAATGCCTCGCCTCCCGTATCCAGCGAAGCCAACAAATGCGGCGCAGGTTGGTCGACGAACATCATTTCGAAATTATGCCTGGTCTTATAAAGTTCCTGCACGTCCTTAATTACCTTTTCCGCCAAATCATCCGTGTCGCCGGGTACGTTGTCAGGCACCGCAACGGGTACACCAACTTTTTCTTTTTCAATTTTAACGGGGCTTGCTGTTTGAACGGTATGATTAATCCGAATAGTTGGCGGCGTAGCTATGACGGCCTCATTGTTAGGCATCGGCAGACTACTTTGATCACTCATCATGTGCTTCAAAACGCTGCGGTCCGCTGAATACACAGCCGCAACCTGAAGTTCGTTTTGTTGTTCCTTCAAACTATGATCTTTGCTGACCCGCGCTGCAAGCACATGTAAAAGCTGACTATAAGGATAGGCCTCCTTTAAAGAGTAGAGTTCCCGAACCTCCTCAGAAGTTGTTGATGGGTAATTCTGAAGGACTTTTCTGAATAAATCTTTTTCCACAGGAAGATATTTGCCTTAGGTAAAAATAGTAAAATTTACCAATTGGCAATGGATGCATTGAAGATGTCGTTGACGATCCGCTCAAATATCTGCCGAGTGTACTGTTCTTCGACATCAGTGAAGTTTTGATCGTTAGGAAAATCCTTGTAAAACGAGAAACTCCTGTCTTTGAAGGACATATTTTCGTCTAAGGTATTTGTATAAGTCGCGACAACTGTGATCGTAAGTCTCGTGCTCGAGGCATTATTAATCTGGTTAGGGTCGCTAGTTGCGGTTGGCGCGATTGGAGCTATCGTGAACCCTGTAATTTCACCCTCCATGAGCAGTTCACCTTCTTCTGCCACAACTGCCAGGTTGGAGTTCTGAATCAGGTAGTTCTTGAGCTGATTTGTAAAAGTCTGACCCAAGTTTGCTGCACCCAGATCGGTATTGTTGTAGAATTCGGTAATTGAAATAGTTTTTGCTGCCGTGGCCGTACCCGTCATGGAGTATTGCACCCCTACACCACAAGAAGGCAGGATAACCAACAATATCGCCATTGTAAGTACAACGGACAGTCTCGGCGTCGTCAGAAGTCTGTCAATCTTCAAGATCGTATTGTTTAATTTTTCTGTACAGAGTCCGCTCGGAAATTCCCAAATCCCGTGCCGCATATTTCCGCTTGTTGTTGTTTTTCCTTAGCGCCCGAATAATCAATTCCTTTTCTTTCTTTTCTATAGACAACGATTCGTCTTCGGTTTCGTGCGAAATATCGTGTACATCTTCCAAGGTTTCCTCTTGCGGCTGAGAGGGCAAGTTCAGTACGACGTGTTCGCTTGAAACACCATTTCGCTCAGTTTCAATACCATCAAAAAGCTCGGGATGTTCTTTGACAAGCTGGCCAACTTTAGCCTGGTTCGGCATCGTTTCTAATACTAATTTCTTCAGTTCATTAAAGTCCTTCTTCATATCAAAAAGGACTTTATAAAGTATGTCGCGCTCTGAAAGGCCGTCTTTTTCGTTTACAGCATTCCTATATAATGCAGGAAGATTTGATTGCTTTGGTAAATATCTCTGCAGGATCTCGGCGTCGATCTCCTTATTGTCGGATGACAGGACGGAAATTTGTTCCACCAGGTTCTTCAATTGCCTGATGTTACCAGGAAACCTGTATGACAGTAGAATTTCCTTTGCCTCTTCGGTTAGGGCGATAGGCTTTACTTTGTATTTGTCGGCAAAGTCGCTGGCGAATTTGCGGAACAGAAGCTCTATGTCTTTACCTCTTTCCCTCAGCGGTGGAACGTAGATCGGGACCGTGCTGAGCCTGTAATACAGGTCTTCCCGGAATTTTCCCTCCTCGACGTTTTTCATGAGATTGATATTGGTCGCGGCAACCACGCGAACGTCTGTCTTCAGCACCTTGGATGACCCGACTTTCAAGAATTCACCATTTTCCAGAACGCGCAACAAGCGGGCCTGCGTGTTCAGTGGCATTTCTCCAATCTCGTCCAGGAAAATCGTCCCCCCGTTGGTGACTTCGAAATAACCTTTCCGCGCTTCATGTGCTCCGGTGAATGAGCCTTTTTCATGGCCGAACAATTCAGAATCAATAGTCCCTTCAGGAATTGAGCCGCAGTTGACTGCTATAAACTGACCGTGCTTGCGGGGGCTGAGGTAGTGAATAATTTTCGAAAACGACTCTTTTCCACTGCCGCTTTCACCGGTTATCAATACAGACATATCCGTTGGCGCTACCTGAATAGCCACGCTTACGGCGTTGTTCAGCAGCGGAGAATTTCCGATGATGCTGAAACGTTGCTTTACTGATTGTATTTCTGAGTCTGAAATTGCCATCTTTTATGTTTCGTAAAAATTACCGACCCACTACTCTTCCAATCAGTGTCCCGCCTGTGCATTCATCTACACAGACGCTGACGTACTCGCCTTTTTGGATGTCGTCCTTTGGAAAAACAATCACTTTGTTCTGACTGTTTCTGCCCTGTAAAAAGTTTTCGGATCGCTTCGAGACACCTTCCACCAACACCTCAAATACTTTTCCAACGCTCTGCCTATTTCTTTGTAGAGAGTGTTCCCTTTGTTTGTTGATGATCTCATCTAGCCGGACTTTTTTGACCTCGGGTGAAACATCATCTTTCCATTTCTTCGCCGCCAAAGTACCAGGCCTCTCTGAATAGAAGAACATATAGGCGAAATCAAATATGACTTCATCCATGAGGCTTAACGTATCCTGGTGCTCTTCGTCTGACTCTGAACAAAATCCGGTTATCATGTCCGAAGAAATACTACAATCAAATCCCAATATTTCCCTGATTCTCTTAACTTTATCTATATACC
>JAICGJ010000216.1 GCA_025923195.1 Chryseolinea sp. | reverse complement strand
CGTCATCATATCGAAGGACGCAACGCCCAGATGATAGGCGAGCATTTGCTGGAAGTGTTTGAGGAATATTGTTAGTTATCCGTTATCCGTTATCCGTTAATCGTTATCCGTTATCCGTTAGTAGTTTGCCTCGAGCGTCGCACCCTATCGCACACTCACGAATAACTATTAACGGATAACTAATAACTTTTCAAATGCCCTTTTCAAGAATTAACCTGGTCTCCTCTAGATCCAATTCATATTCAATCTTCCGCAACGCTTCATCTCCAATCTTTCCCTCATTTCGGAGTTTAATGACCAGTTGGCGTTCCTTGTTTAGCAGTTCCTGCTGGATGCGATGAAATTCAATGATCTGCTGGTCATCTATTTTCTTTTGTATCTCCGTTTGGTCTTTTCGTATTCGTTGTATCCTGATCTCATACTTCGTTTTGATCTGGTTCAACACATCATCGTTAAGTGCAAGGGAATAGTTTTCCTCGATATGTTCAATGACCGATGACGCAATTTGCAGCCTCGCTTGTTGCTCGATAGCGTGCTCGTGCCCATCCTGTCTGATACCAAGCCACTTTATCAATGGCCTCAGAGTCAACCCCTGGAGAACCAACGTCGAAAATATCACCGAAAACGTTAGAAATATGATGAGCCCTCGATTAGGAAATGGTTGCTCTCCTGCGGCTAAAGGCAATGCTAGAGCCGCTGCCAAGGATACAACGCCCCGCATACCCGACCAGGCAACAATCGTTACCAGCTTTAAATTGACTTCCGGTTCGGCATCCCTTATTTTCTTGCTAAGTCGCGGTATGTACGCGCCCGGATACACCCATATGATTCTTCCAACAATTACTGCCCCACTAATGATTGCTGCATACTTCAACATCGTCGAAAACGAGTGCCCTTCGATGCTGTCCAGGACCTGAGGTAGCTGCAGCCCTATCAATATGAAGATCACGCCGTTTAATATAAAAATGATGGTGTTCCAGGCTCCGTAAGCCTGAATACGGGTTTGCTGGGAAAATACTTCCGAAGAGTAATAAGCCATGTACAGTCCACAGGTAACGACGCAGAGAACGCCAGAAACGTGAATGCTTTCGGCTGTCAAATAACAAATATAGGGCGAAAGGAAAGTGAGTGTCGTGTCTGTCGTTGGGTTGTCGGGGGTGAGTTTGTGAATCCATTTAATAACGACTCCTAGCGCTAATCCTAAACATATTCCAATGCCGGCCACGAAGAAAAATTGCACGCCCGCATCCCAGATATTAAAGACACCGCTGACCACGGCCACCACGGCGTATTTATACGCAATAAGTCCGGTAGCATCATTTACCAGACTTTCACCCTCAAGAATTGTGGTCACGCGTTTTGGGACAGCCAGACCCTTTGTGGCAGCCGCTGCTGCAATTGCATCGGGGGGAGAAATAATGGCTCCAAGCACGAATGCTTCCGGCCAGCCAAAATCCGGGATAAAGGTGTGCGCGATCCACGCCACGGCGCAAGTCGTAAAAATGACGCACCCGGTAGCTAGCAAGGTTATGGGTCGCTTTGCTTTTTTAAAATCGATCCAGGAAGTTGTCCAGGCAGCGGCGTATAATATCGGTGGAAGAAATATCAGAAAGACTACTTCATGGTGCAACGTTATGTGCGGAAGATCCGGAAACAGGCCGATGCCAATTCCTGCCAATACCAGCAAGATGGGATAGGGTATCCTGATCTTATCTGTGACTTCTGCCAGCGCTGTTACCACCGCAAGGAGAATGATGACCGTTGCCATATTTTCCATCAGTACCTCTGAATTGAGAGACCTGCAAAATATCTTTTCTCATCATAAAGACATAAAAACAACTGACCCTATTTTAAGGAAAAAAGCAAAGATTAAGGATGGCACACTTTGAAGCTGTGCCAAGGTCCATCAGAAACTGAATCGTGATAAGAATTCGCGGAGTTCCTCCTTGAGCGACTTGGGATTGCTGATCCCTAGGGTGCTATTTACCGTGGGATTAGGCTTTACGTTTAGCTCGTGCATCTTCAAATGCTGGTTTATAAAGATAAACTCGAGTTCAGGTATCAGCTGTTTGAGAACATCGACGATGTCAAAAACTTTTATGCTTCTCTCCACAAGGTTATAGGTGCCGCTGGAAAGCTTGCTCGATAGTAAGTTATTTAATGCCTTGGACAACAGATCTATATGTATGAATGACCGGGATTGTTTACCATCGCCCTGGATGGTAACGATCTTGTTGAAGTTGGCTTCGAAAACAAATTTGTTTATGACTGAGTCGAACCGCATGCTCTTGCTATATCCATATACGTTCCCACAACGGAAAATGTAGGTGTCAATTTTGCCCATAAGCCTTCGGACGTGTTCCTCTCCCCTGAATTTGGAGATGGCATAAAAGGTCGTTGGGTTCGGTTGCGTATTCTCATCCGCTGCCTCATCAGTAGAGCCATAAACACCTGAGCTAGAGGTGTATATGAATTTCTTGACACTGCTGCTTTCCTCAATGGCGTAGACCAGTTCGGCGGTTCCCCAATGGTTTACTTGCTCATATGCATGAGAGTCGGAGGCAGCAAATGGTGTGGTGACCTTGGCTGCGAGGTGAAAAACTACATCAACATCTTTTAAGACCTTTCGAAGCGACCTTGAATCAAGCAACTCGCCTTTTACAAATGAGAGCTTGGGGTGTTTCTGAAGCTTAAGACCCAAGAACAGATTATAATTCATACGACTGAGGTTATCGTAAATGATAACCCGTTCAACCGCCGCATTTGATACTAACCAATTGGCTAACTCGGTGCCAATGTACCCAGCACCCCCGGTAACTAATACCTTCATTCCAGTAATTACTTGTTAATTAAATCCGTGTGCAGGCCGCACTCTATCTTGTTCATCCCGAACCAACGAGCTTCCCGCTCCTGCATTTCGGGGTCCAATTTACGAGTGCAAGGCTCACAACCTATGCTCACAAATCCTTTTTCTTCCAATGGATGCTTAGGCAAGTTGTGTTCCTTTTGATACTGCCATATCATTCGGGCATTCCAGTCAAGCATGGGATGGAAGCGAAGGCAGCCATGCTTGGCAGGTTGCTCAACTTTCATGGCGGCGCGAACCGCGCTCTGATCTGCCCGAACTCCGTTAATCCAGACGTCATGCGACATCAGGATGGCGTCCATCGGCTGGGTTTTGTTCAAGTGGCAGCAATGGTCTGGATCCGATGTAAAAAGCAACCGCCCCTCAGGATCCCGCTGCATGAACTTGGGAACATCAGACCTTAAGTCAATTGTATTCAGCCCGAAGAGTTCGGTAATATAATCCCTGAACCTGACGGTCTCTGGAAAATGGTATCCCGTGTTAATGAAATAAACCGGGATCGTCCGGTCAATCTTGCTGAGAATATGCACAAGCACAAGACTGTGTGACTGGAACGATGACGTTGTAAATAGGCTCTTACCCTCCGTCTTGTAGCCTTCTATATGCCGCACAATTTCATCTAATTTCATTTAACTTCTTGTTTACTTAAACTATCGTAACATCTTAGTTGTCAAATAATATTTGAATTATTTGTAAATAATTACTTCAATCTTTTATATTCGGCCTTTCGATAACCAAACTTTTTCACCTTTGAACCCTAAATATCGGTTACTTTTAGTTGTATTGCTTACTCTTTTAGCCTTTTGCAGTCAAGTTGTATTTTGAGGCCTTTTTACGCCTAAACCCTGAGCATTCAACTCCTTACAACACAAACGCGTGAAAATCCATTCATGGCGTTTTCAACTTACTTTATAAGTAAAAAGGGTCTGTACTAGTGTAACCTTTGCTCTTTCCATGCTCTACTTATAGGAGGTTGTAACGCAAACGACAATAGTCCGTTTGCTAAACCGGGAGATTTATGCTGCCAGATTGCAGCAAAAGCTTAATTTGTAGGGGTGATTCTGGCGTTGGGGGGTGCTAATCCGGCCAGAGTGGATAGGAACCTTTTAATTTAAATCATGTTTACTTAGAACCATGAAGGTAAAGGTATCGAGGAAAGAACATTTTAACGCAGCTCATCGATTATACAACCCAGAGTGGTCGGCTGAAAAGAACGAAATCGTATTTGGAAAATGTAGCAATCCCAATTACCACGGTCACAATTACGAAGTGATTGTTAGCGTTGTCGGCGAGCCTGATCCCCAAACCGGATATGTTTTTGACATGAAATCATTAAGTGACCTGATCCGCGAGCATGTTCTGGTGAAGTTAGATCACAAAAACTTAAACTTAGATACAGATTTTTTTAAGAGTTTGAACCCGACGGCTGAAAACATTGCTGTTGTCATCTGGAGGATACTTAGGCAAAAAATAGATTCCAATTTTGAACTGAAAATCACATTGTATGAGACAGAAAGAAATTTTGTTGAATATCCAGCCACTTAGTGAGGACGATTTCGATGACAGCCATTACTTGACTTCCTTTGAAACTCCCCTGCGGCCGGATGCCTTTGATGTGGAGGACGAAGTAAAGATCGAGCGAATTGAGAAGCATTTCCGGGAGATCATGAACATCCTGGGTCTGGATCTCACAGACGATAGTTTGAATGGAACACCGCGTCGGGTCGCCAAAATGTATGTGAAAGAAGTATTCAGCGGCCTCAACCCCAAAAACAGACCGAATGCACGGCTATTTGATAATAAGTACAATTATGACCAGATGCTCGTTGAAAAGGACATTACCTTTTATTCGCATTGCGAGCATCATTTCGTACCGATCTATGGAAAGGCTCACGTTGCCTATTTCTCAACGGGCAAAGTCATAGGTCTGTCAAAAATAAACAGGATGGTTCAATACTTTGCCAAAAGACCCCAGGTGCAGGAGAGGTTAACTGTGCAGATAGGCAAGGAGATCGAAAGAGTGCTTCATACACCAGACGTAGGGGTTGTCGTAGATGCAAATCACATGTGCGTTGCTTCTCGCGGCGTAGGGGACACGAACAGCAAAACAGGAACAGCTTACTTCTCGGGAAAATTCAAGGACGAAAACATCAAGCGCGAATTTCTCAACTATATAAACGCTAGATAACCAGCACATTCACTTATAAACAAAAATGGCTGACGGTCTCCCGCCAGCCATTTCTTTATCAGGTTTAGTTTGGTAGGGTGAAGATAGCTCCATTTTTCGCCAGACAAAAACCACCCTTGTCACCAAAGGCATTCCGCTTTTCCCGCTGAAAAAATTATTACTTTTGCTCCTTCTAAAAACATAACCTATGGTATTCGATTTAGACATGATCCAGGCTTTGTACAGCAAAATGCCCTCTCGCATAGCCAGAGCCAGAAGTATTGTAAAAAGGCCTCTTACTCTTTCGGAAAAAATTCTGTATTCCCATCTTGATTCGAATCAAAAGCTTGAAAACTTCGGAAGGGGTAAATCGTACGTTGATTTTGCGCCTGATCGTGTCGCCATGCAGGATGCCACAGCCCAAATGGCATTGCTACAGTTCATGTCGGCCGGTAGACCTAAAGTCGCGGTACCTTCCACAGTCCACTGCGATCATCTCATAGTTGCCAGAACGGGTGCTAAAGAAGATCTAAACATAGCCACTGACGAAAGCAAAGAAGTCTTTGATTTTCTCTCATCAGTATCAAATAAGTACGGCATAGGATTCTGGAAGCCTGGCGCCGGAATCATCCATCAGGTCGTCCTGGAAAACTATGCGTTCCCAGGTGGAATGATGATTGGAACGGATTCTCATACGGTTAACGCGGGCGGACTAGGCATGATTGCCATAGGTGTGGGCGGAGCAGATGCTGTTGACGTAATGGCTGGAATGCCCTGGGAGCTGAAGTTTCCAAAACTCATTGGTATCAAACTTACCGGTCGTCTTAATGGCTGGACCTCAGCGAAAGATGTGATACTGAAAGTTGCCGGTATCCTTACCGTGAAAGGCGGAACCGGCGCCATAGTCGAATATTTTGGTGACGGCGCAGTTTCCCTGAGCTGCACAGGTAAGGGTACGATTTGTAACATGGGCGCCGAAGTAGGTGCGACGACATCAACGTTTGGGTACGACGAATCCATGGAACGTTACCTCATCGCGACAGGTCGTGCCGAAGTGGCAAAACTTGCTAACAGTATTCGTGAACATCTCGTGGGAGATGCTGAGGTCTATGCTCATCCCGAAAAATATTTCGATCAGGTCGTGGAAATAAATCTTTCGGAACTCGAACCGCATCTTAACGGACCGTTTACACCAGATCTGGCAACGCCTATTTCAAGAATGAAAGAGGAAGCTGAAAAACACGGTTGGCCTACACACATTGAAGTTGGGCTGATCGGTTCCTGTACCAACTCTTCGTATGAAGATATATCCAGGGCTGCGAGTCTAGCGAGGCAGGTTTCGGACAAAGGACTTAAGACCAAGTCCGAATTCACGATTACACCCGGTTCTGAACAAGTTCGCTATACGATCGAACGCGATGGTTACATCGATACTTTCGACAAGATCGGTGCAAAGGTTTTTGCCAATGCGTGTGGCCCGTGCATTGGTATGTGGAATCGCGTGGGTGCAGAGAAAAAGGAGAAGAATACCATCGTGCATTCCTTTAACCGGAATTTTCAATCGCGAAACGACGGAAACCCCAACACGTACGCATTTGTCGGTTCACCGGAACTAGTGACCGCGCTGGCCATTGCCGGCAACCTGACCTTTAATCCAATTACCGATACATTGACAAATGAAGCCGGCCAGCAGGTAAAGTTGGATCCACCAACGGGAGATGAACTTCCCACCCGTGGGTTCGATGTCAAAGACGCGGGCTTCGTAGCACCGGCAAGAGATGGTAGCAAGGTGGAGGTCAAAGTCAGTCCTACTTCCGACCGACTTCAGTTGCTACAGCCATTCAGGGGATGGGAAGGTACAGATCTAAAAGACTTGAGGCTGCTCATCAAAGCGAAGGGAAAATGCACGACTGATCATATTTCAATGGCGGGGAAATGGTTGAAGTACCGCGGGCATCTGGACAATATTTCCAATAATCTGCTGATTGGTGCCACAAACTTTTTCAACGATAAGATCAATAGCGTTAAGAACACCTTGACGGGTCAATATGACGAAGTGCCGAAGGTACAGCGTTACTACAAAGCTCAGGGAATCGGGTCAATAGTCGTCGGAGATGAGAATTATGGTGAAGGATCCTCCCGTGAGCATGCGGCTATGGAACCCCGACACCTTGGAGTTCGCGTAATTTTGGTAAAGTCATTTGCACGGATTCATGAGACCAATCTGAAAAAACAAGGCATGCTTGCGCTCACATTCTCCAATAAAGAAGACTATAATAAAATTCAGGAAGATGATAGAATCGATGTTCTCGGTTTGACAGAGTTTGCTCCAGAGAAACCGCTGACATTAGTGCTCCACCATGCCGATGGCAAACAGGAGCGCATTTCGGTCAATCATACCTACAACAGGAACCAGATCGAATGGTTTAAGGCTGGATCTGCGCTCAACCTCATGGGTATAATCGCAACCGAGACCGCGGCTAAAGCTCAAGCAGACAAAAAAGGTATTGTTGACAAGGTAAAGACTGCCGTGAAGAAAGTGGTTAAGAAAATTTTACCAAAGTCCAAGGACAAAAAGAAAGCGAAGGCTGGTGCTAAATCGAGTGCAAAATTTTCGAAGAAGATAGCTAAAAAAGTCGCCAAGAAATCCACTGCGAAGTCGACTAAGAAACTTTCGAGTAAGGTTGTCGTGAAAAGCTCTGCGCGGAACGGAGTAAAAAAATCTTCAAAGGCTTCCAAAAGGAAGAAATAGCGAGTCTGAAATTCTATAACATTCCAAGACACTCTTAGTGGACTTCGAGTCTTTGTGGCTTGGTGACATTTTATAGTATCTTAACCACCAAGTCACAGGGACACCAAGAAGCACAAAGGAAGTATGCGGACAGATTGCAGGTGTAAAAAAGAACCGGCTGCTCAGTTTAATGTTTCTTATACCATAATTTGAAATTCGACTTAGCTGAAACACAATTAAAATAAGGAGGATCCATATTGTCGATCTTAGTGGACCTTCGTGTCTCAGTGACTTGGTGGCATTATAGTATTTAACCAGCAAGTCGCATGGACACCAAGAAGCACAAAGGAGTTGAAGTCGCTGTTATTCTTTCAGGCAGATCATAATTCTTTCTTCGTCACCGCGGTCCCACTCTGCGCAAAGGTTTGTGAGGACAGAAAACAAATATATAATAACGATAATAGAAATTTAACATGCATACTTAAGGTTAGAGCTCATATTTTTCACGGTCAAAGGTAGATTGCACACCTTCAGCGCGACATCGCCTGTCAAGGCGAATTGATATACCCTGTAGCGGGTAGTCCATTTGCGAAAAATCAGTGCGAGGGACCGTACAGCTTAAACTATTTCTTATTTTGCCGAATGAAATTTTTGATATCACTGTTGGTCTGGATTTCTTTTTCAAGTCTTGGTTTGGGTCAATCGGAGAACACGCCGTACGTACTCCTCATTTCATTTGATGGTTTTCGCTTTGATTATGCAGAGAAGTTCGACGCCCCAAATTTCAAGTCTCTGATGAAAAGCGGCTCACACGCCGAGGGGTTGATCCCGTCCTTTCCGAGCAAGACCCTTCCAAATCACTACAGTATTGTAACAGGCCTGTATCCTGGCAAGCATGGGTTAGTCGACAATAGTTTTTTCGATCCTGATCGAAATGAATTTTTTGAAATGCACAATCGCGACAGGGTCACAGATCCATATTACTATCGGGGAACTCCGTTATGGAAGCTCGCCCGTGCACACGGCATAAAATCAGCCTCCATGTTTTGGGTAGGGTCAGAGTTGACACTGCAGGCGTTACGCCCAGACTATTATCACCCCTATCAGGAATCTGTACATGACAGCACAAGAATTCAACAAGTATTTCAATGGCTGAAGCTGCCTGAAAAAGACCGGCCTCATTTCATGACATTGTATTTTTCATCTCCTGATCATGAAGGTCACCAATTTGGACCGACATCGGAAGAAACCAGACATGCAGTGCTGAAGGCAGATCGAAATTTAGAGATTATAATGAAAGGAATACACGACATTGATCTGCCGATAAATGTAATTGTTATATCTGATCATGGTATGGAGGAATTGAAAACCCATCCCGATACTTATATATTTATAAACGAAATCATAAATCGAAATGACACAACGGTAAAGGTCTCCAACAGTGGGACTCATGCGCATATTTACGTGCAGGACGTTGCCAAAGTGGACTCCATCTACAATGTCCTGAAGAAAGGCCGCAAGAATTACTCCGTTTACAGACAAAAAGATTTCCCCCATCACTGGCACTATAAAACGCCACGTGCTGGTGACCTGGTTATAACAGCCAATCCCGGCCACTATATCGTGGCTCAAGAAAGAAAGACATTCATTGCGAATCTTCACGTTGGGCATGTCTTCGGAACCCATGGCTATGATCCTGCTGAAGTGAAGAATATGAAGGGAATTTTTTATGCAACCGGTCCCAACATTAAGGCTGGCAAGAAAATAGCTGCGTTTAACAACGTTCATATATATCCTTTTATAGCCGAGATCCTGGGCCTCAAAGCTCCCGCGTCGGATGGGGATATAAAAATTTTGGAGGAGATTTTGGTAAAACCCTGAAGGCGAGTGGTCTCCGTTGCAATTTTTTACTCCTTCTGCGATTAAACAGGCTACTATCTTAAACGCAGAAATCAATCGGACAGCTTGCAGTACTTCGAGTCGTCATTTTAGCGCAGAGTATCCCAATAAGAAGGTGATAT
>JAICGJ010000215.1 GCA_025923195.1 Chryseolinea sp. | reverse complement strand
TTCTTTGCGCGCTTGGCGTGAAACACAATTAAAAGTCCACGGTCAATGGTCGACAGTCGACAGTAGTGTGTGCGGCATGGACAAATCTTCTGAGGAAACTTGGCGGGCTTCGCAGATTTTCTTTGCGCGCTTGGCGTGAAACACAATTAAAAGTCCACGGTCAACGGTCCACAGTCGACGGTAGTGTGTGCGGCAGGAGAAATTCTCTGAGGTAACCTTGGCGGGCTTAGGGTGAACCAACTGGCCCGATACACAAATTTTTTTGGAAGCTTAATATTTCTCGTCAACAAAATCAGTCCAACCCTTTTCAAAATCAGATTGACTTACCTTCAAAACCTCTTTAATATCAACATATGACGTAATTAAATCCGGCAATCTTTTCACTCCCCATTTTTCAACTATGTATTCAATGATGGTGTAACCGATGTTATAGATTTGATTGCTGTTACTTAAGTATTCCAAACTAGGATTCTTGCTCCTGGCATATTTTACACTGATTTTGTTGACCTCATTTGCGTAATAAATTGAAAGTGCCTCCCAAAACCATTGAGGATAATCTCTTGCAAATTTCTTTTCAAAATTCTCGTCGAAATCCGCAACAGCAATTGCTGCTAACTCTTGCTGAGCTTGTTTAATAAGGATGTTCAACTGTACGCAATGCGTAAACTCATGAACAGCGGTCTTTAAAGGGTCATTTGGGAAAATGCTATTGAACCAGTTTGTCCAAACAAAATGGAATTCGTTAGGGCCGCGGCTAGTCCCATTTGCCGTACTATTCAAAAGCCCTGTTCCTTTATTAAAGTCAGACTGTGACGGGTGAACAAATACTCGGATTACCTCGTGGGCCGGATCATTTAAATTTGCTCTTATCCTGTCATAATTCTTTTCAAGACGATCAGCGATGTCTTGTGCGTCACCTCTATATATTCCCTGATATGAAATAACGAAATGGTCAGTTCTTAATTCCGTTAACTTGCCAACCACCGAAAGGCTTCTACATGTTTTTGCTGAAAAAAAAGCAACAATGAGCCCAGCAAATACTAAAAGGATAATCTTAAATTTTTTCATTGCATCTGCCTTTCTAATTTTTTGCAGGACTTCTGCCCCACTTAGAAACCGCGTTAGTAGAGCAATTTAATAATTCAGCAAAGCTCGCCAACAATCCTTGTATGCAATATTATATAGTCTAGAATCAGGCTCCGTCGTTGTACGTTGTCTCGTTAAAATCTAGCTGCAACATTTAACTTTAAGTCCTCCTTACGTTTAGAAAGTATTAGCATAAATTTCGCCTTCCCCTGATTTCTATCATATTTCTGTTACTCCATAATGATCATCTTTGTATAAGGTGAAATAATTCCCGCCCAAATCGGGTCCGGGCCTGATTAATGAATTACCCGGGATCAGTTCGATTGTGACGTACCCGCTAAAAACATCCGCATATGGAAAAAATCAGATTGCAAGAATCGCGTGACAACAAGCTCCCCTGGAAAAAGTGGGGACCTTATTTAAGTGAACGCCAATGGGGCACTGTACGTGAAGATTACAGTACAAATGGCGATGCCTGGAATTTCTTTACGCATGATCAGGCACGCTCACGCGCTTACCGTTGGGGCGAAGATGGTATCGCTGGGATCTCCGACGATAAACAACGCCTTTGTTTTGCATTGGCTTTGTGGAATGGCAAAGATCCCATACTCAAAGAGCGTCTGTTTGGTCTGACTAACAGTGAAGGCAATCACGGCGAGGACGTGAAAGAATATTACTTCTACCTCGATAGTACGCCGACTCACTCATATATGAAATATCTTTACAAATATCCGCAGGTGGCTTATCCTTACGAGGATCTTGTGATCCAGAACGGTAAACGCTCACGCGAAGATATGGAGTATGAGTTGCTGGAAACGGGTGTGTTTAATGAAGACCGCTATTTCGATGTCTTTGTCGAGTATGCAAAAGCCAGTCCTGAAGACATACTGATAAAGATTACTGCAGTCAATCGTGGATCTGAAGAATCCGAACTGCACTTATTGCCAACACTCTGGTTCCGCAATGACTGGTCAGCATGGATAGCTGGGTCCAACCGAGCAGCTACGAAGCCAATCCTTACCCAGTTGCAAGGGCCTGCAGGTATAAGCACGCTCACTGCTTCTCACCCTTTACTAGGAGAATTATTATTCTCCTGCGAGGGTGACGTGCCATTGCTTTTCACCGAAAATGAAACGAATCATGAAAGGCTTTTCCCCGGCGCAAAAAATGAAAGCCTGCATGTAAAAGATGGTTTCCACGAATATGTAGTGCAGGGAAATCAGAACGCCGTGAACCCTGAGCATAAGGGCACCAAAGCTGCCGCACATTATAAAGTAAAAATTGGTGCCGGTCAGACTTCCGTGATTCGCGTCAGGCTTAGTAAAATGCCGCTAAAAAGTAAGGAAAGTCTCTTCGGAAAAAGTTTTGATAGGGTTTTTGAAAACAGGCTCCGCGAAGCTGATGACTTCTACGAGTCGGTAACACCTCCGTCCGTGAGCGACGAGCAGGCCAATGTAATGCGCCAGGCTATTGCCGGAATGCTGTGGAGCAAGCAGTACTTTTTCTTTGACGGCGATAACTGGCTGGATGAACATAACTCCAACCCGCTACACTCAGGCTATCATAATGCGCGTAACTCGGATTGGTATCACATGCTCAATGAAGACATCATCTCGATGCCCGACAAGTGGGAATACCCGTGGTACGCAGCATGGGACTTGGCCTTCCATACGCTTCCATTGTCTATTGTTGATCCCGATTTTGCCCGTAATCAAATGGACCTCATGTTGCGTTCGGCCTACATGCACCCCAACGGGCAAATTCCTGCTTATGAGTGGAACTTCAGCGATGTGAACCCACCGGTTCACGCATGGGCTACACTGTTCCTACATAATACCGATAAGGCCTTGCGCGGCGCACCGGATGTAGACTTTTTGAAGCCCATGTTCAATAAGTTACTGTTGAATTTCACATGGTGGGTGAATCGTAAGGACCGATTTGCTAAGAATGTTTTCGAAGGTGGCTTCCTCGGCTTGGATAACATCGGTATTTTCGATCGCAGCGCTCCACTGCCTACGGGTGGTAATCTTGAGCAAGCCGATGGAACAGCCTGGATGGCCTTGTTCAGCCAAAACATGCTCGAGATGGCTTCAGAGATTTCCGTTCATGATCCTTCGTATAGGCCCATGGTGTTCAAATTTTTTGAACACTTCTATTTCATTGCGGCAGCTATGAATAAGCCTGGCAATGACGGCATGTGGGATGAAGAGGATGGATTCTATTATGATATGCTTCGGTTGCCCGATGGCAGCGGCCAACGACTCAAGGTACGGTCCTTGGTAGGCCTTCTTCCGTTGTGTGCTACCACCGTTATCGAGAAAGAGCAACGTGAAAAAGTCCCTGAGATACTAGCGCATATTCGGGAACGCCAGCGCCGGATGCCAGAATTATTCAGGTCAATCCACCCTACAGGTGAAGGCCATTTTGGTGTAGCTGATCGTGGAATTCTCGCCCTGGTTACTCCGGAACGGCTTCGCAGAATATTGTCGAGGATGCTTGACGAGAACGAGTTTCTGGGACCACATGGAATTCGTTCCATTTCCAAATTCCATGAACACCATCCTTATGTACTGCATATTGGCGGACAGGAGTACCGGGTTGACTATCTGCCCGCCGAATCCAATACCGGAATGTTTGGCGGAAATTCCAATTGGCGCGGACCGGTGTGGATGCCGGTTAATGCGATGATCATACGATCACTTCTGCAATTCTACTTGTATTACGGAGATAATTTTAAGGTTGAGTGCCCGACAAGTTCGGGAAAGATGATGAATCTCTTTGAGGTTAGTAAGGAAATTAGCGATCGACTGATTAGCACCTTTACACGCGACGAGAATGGCAAGCGTCCCGTATTCGGAGGCTCTGAAAAATTCCAGAACGATCCCAACTGGAGTGACTACATCCTCTTCTATGAATACTTCCACGGCGACAACGGTGCCGGCCTGGGCGCCAGTCATCAAACGGGTTGGACTGGATTGGTTGCCAAGCTGATTCAGCTCTATGGCTCCATGGATCCGAAACAATTACTGAAGGAGGGTAAACAAGCTGCTTTTATTAAAGAGGATCCGGAGAAGAAACCTGCAGGAAAAAAAACTAAAAAGACAGAAGAAACAATTCTTCATTCTTAGGCGGTGTTGTAATCAGCAAATTGAACTGCATAAACGCCGTTTCCACACGGGTCTTCTGTATGGCATGCTGTCCATTTCTTTTGTGGTGGTTTTACTACGCCAGTCATTTTGCGAAAAGAATGGATAATCTTACCCGTGTTTGCCTTTCTGGCATCACTGTGCTTTACGTAACCATCGATCTTCCGAGGCCAATGGAAGTATTTTGAGACGCGGTAGCCCTTTTGCATTTGCAGGTGTAATTCGCTATTATGCTATAACGCAGTGGTTATTTTATTACGGCCCTGGTATGATATGAAGGCTGAAACTTACTTCCCGGAAGCTGAATACAGACTTGAAATCGTTGTCAATTTAGATTTTGAATGCATCTCACTATAAGAAAACGCATAAGAGACATAGAATGCATGGATGTTTTAAATTGCGTTCAACAAGAATTTGTTGGATAAAAGCGATTTGTTTTAGATTCTGCATAGGTAATTTTTTATTGGACGTCATAGGGTATCAAAGAACGCGGCTAGCATGCAAACCCTGAAAATACTTTCGCGGACGATCAAATTCTTGGGGAAAGCTATGCTGGCCTTGCTCTTGGGGCTGGTCATTGCCGTTGCCATCGCACATCTCCCGCCCGTCCAACGAAAAATAACTCGAGGTGTCACAAACTACCTGTCTTCCAAAATTGCCTCACGGGTAGATATACAAGCAATCGATTTTTCCATTTTGGGTGATGTTACAATCCATGGATTAACAGTGTGGGACCCTGACGACAATAGGATTCTTTCTGCGCAAAAAATTGCAGTCAGATCAAATATTGTTGACCTCGTCATGGGAAATCTAATCTTTGATGATCTGCATATCGACGGTGTTAACGGTCAGTTGATTCAAAGCGGCGAAGAATTGAATATTCAGTTTATAATTGATGCATTCAAAACGACAGATCAGCAGGTCACTACTACTGAACCAGTTCCAATAAAACTTCAAGTCAAAAGAGTCCTGTTAGAAAATATTGTGTTTGAATTTACCTCTGAGTTAAACGGGACATCGGTTGCAGCCAATGTGGGAAAGTTCGCAAGTGAGGGAGCCCAATTTTCTACAAATCCAAATAAGATTAAAGCAGATCAGATTACCCTTCAACATTCTGTTGTAAATACGCTGGTCACGCATCATCCGGATACCCTCACCGATAGCGTTACTTCTGAAAGCAACGATCCGCTAAGCCCTGATTTTGGTACCGGGATTGTCTTTGAGATCAAAGACCTTTCGTTGCAGGACGACGCCTTCTCTTTCCATAGGGATCACGTTACAGATACACGAAAATTTGATCCGTCTCATATATCCCTAAAGAATATACAAATCGAACTATCCGATATCTTGATTCGAGAAGACACACTGGCTGCAGGTCTGCAATCTATCTCCGCACAACTTCCGGGGTTTAATTTAACAAATTCGAGGGCGGATATGCACTTAAACCGTAATCGGCTCTTTCTTTCGGGAGTTAATGTTACTACCGGCACGAGTGAACTCCAGGCCGATCTTACTGCACCCCTTAATATGAAAGCGGCGAGAAGTGGTGATCAAGATCATGCATCAATAGCTGCACGCTGCCGAATTACACCCGGAGACGTTGCATATTTTTTCAGCGACTCGGTGATCGGTTATTTCGCACAATGGGATCCTGCCGAACTCAGGCTAGAGGGCAACTATGCGTCGGGGCAGGGAGAGATAAAAGTTTTGAACTTAAAAACAGGAAATAGTCAGGTTGATGCAACAGGAATGGTCCATAATATATTCGATCTTAACACCGTATCCTGGAAAGATATGGTGGTCAATGCGTCGATCGGTTCATCCTTCAGACGAACGTTAACCTCTTTTGTTCCAAACGACTATTTGCCACCGGATGTAACATTCCTGCTGAAGAGCTCCGGGACCCTAAAGAAAATTTACGCCGAAGGACAAGCCTTCACGGCGTGGGGCGATCTGAAAGCTACTGGCCTTGTGACACAGCTAGCACACGATTTGGATATCGATGTAAGTCTGCGTGGTGAAAGAATTAACTTGGAAAAGTTGACGAAGCAATCCTGGCTGGGACATGCGCGTTTCTCTGCAGACGCAAAAGGCATCATTGGTGATGATACCAGTGTTGAAATGAACGGATTGATCAACAGTATCCAAATACAGAACGAAACGATGCACAATATTGCCTTTCAAACCAGCTTGATAAAAGACGAAGCAACAATTGATATTTCCGTCAAGGATCCGAACTATCGGTCGGAGATAAAGTCCGAGATCTCGCTCTCGTCCTCGTTGATGTTCACAAACCATATTCGTTTTGATGACTTCAGACTAGGTAGTCTTCTGCGCACGGACACCACGTTGCTAATTTCAGGTGCAACGAAATCGAAAATAATAATAGGCGACTCATCCATCGAAGGTTATATAGAGGGTGATAGTATTTTGTTCGAAAATCAATATATGGAATATTTGTTGGATTCGTTGGCGTTAAATGCCTTGGTTTCCCCCGCGCTAAGTGACATCAATTATTTTGCTGACAATAGTGAAGCAAACATTGTATCAAACTTTGATTTACGGGATTTACCCGATGTCATTCGAGCCTGGTCAAAGCGTATTCTAAAAGACTCAGCTGGTATCGCACCAACAAGAGCCAGGGTTGCCAGCCTTGACGTTAACCTCGATAACGCCAATCTCTTTAAAGTGTTGGATATCGCTATCGATGATTTTTCCTCGCTCAAGATTACCGTAGAATTAGATGAACAAAAACAAACTACAGTGCTTCAAGCCACCACCGGAGAATTCAAGGGGTACGGAATTTCGATGGATACTTTGCGTACCACTCTTATCGCGCTTCGGGACAGCATTGGCGCCAACGTCATTGCAACGAATTTATATTATGATTCCGTTCAGCTTGGCAACCTGGATTTTGCTATGCTTACCAATGGAGATACCACCTTAGCTGATCTTCTGTTGTCTAACGATTCAATTACCATTCTGGGTATGCAAGCCCACATTTTGTCCACCGATAGCGGCGCATTTTTTTATCCAGATAAACTAAGGGCGTTTGACAATGATTATTTTGTTGATCCGGAAAATCCCATATACATAGAAAACAAAAATTTGGTATTGAATCATTTCCTCATTACCCGCGATCTAATGCAAATTGATCTGCATGGTGATTTGAACGCGTTCGATGTATCACTCAGCAATATTGATCTTACCCCACTTAACTATCTGATATCCCAGGACACCGCATTGATTAGTAAAGGACGCCTGGCCGGAAAGATTTCATATTCACGCAATCGACACCTCAATCTGCAGGCGAATATCGATGGCCTCAGCATTTATAACTCTAATCCGCTCACGATTTCAGCTACGGCAGTAAGTGATGACAATGAAGTGCCCTTCCAATTTTTGCTGACCAATACAACCAATAGCATAGACCTGCGGGGTACCTATTTTTTAGACCGCGCGAACGTTGATGCAACCTTGCTATTGGACATTAATAACCCCGAATTGTTTGAATTTTTAGTATCACGAGTCGTTGACGAAATGAGGGGAACCATTAAAGGGAAAGCATCGATCACCGGCCCAGTACAAAAACCAGGGCTAGAAGGATCTTTCCGATTTGTTGACCTTGAATTGACTACAGTTAATCCAAAACTAACTTTTAACGTGGAAGATGATAGCATCACATTGAATAATTCCTCTCTAATCTTAAGGGATTTTACTATCTATGATACGGAACATCATCCGCTCACCATCAATGGAACGCTATCATCGGAAGATTATGAATCATTTGCGTATGACGTGCAAATTAATAGTGACGAATATGCATTAATCAACAATCCAGATTCAACCAGTGGTAAGTTGAGAGGTACGCTCGTCATTAAAAGTGATATAAAATTGCAGGGCAATGAGAAGGACACTAATGTTGAAGCCAAACTTACCGTCAAGGAAGCCACTAATCTTTCTGTTGTAACTTCCGATGATGACATTGAACTGCTGAATGCTGAAGGTATTGTTGACTTTATTGATCCAGCACTCTTGCTTGACTCTGCAGCTCATGACCAATCCGGTAATTACTATGACTCATTGATCGCCAGTCTTCCGGATTTCAATCTGAATTCAACCATCACGATTGAGGAGAACGCAGTTCTCCGGGTCATTATTAATGAACAGTCCGGTGACTACATTGAGGCTTCTGGCGGGGCAAATCTGGAACTGGACTATGACCGTACCGGAAATCTTCATCTCTCCGGAGATTATAATATTAAAAAGGGAGTCTATCGTTTGTCCTTTTATGACTTGGTTAAAAAAAACTTCGCATTGGCGCAAGGCTCTTCCATTAGCTGGAGTGGAAGTCCGGAAAATGGAAATTTGAATATAAAGGCCGAGCATACGGTTGAATCTAATTCGCTTGGTTTGATTGGTCATGAAATTGGTGAAAACGAAAAGTCGATCTATAAACGTTCACTGGATTATGTTGTGGGAATCAACATCAATGGCACTATTGAAAAGCCCATCATATCATTTTCGTTAGATCTTCCGCAAAATGATAAGGTGAGCTATCCCGTGCTGGCAAGCAAACTCGACCGGCTGCGACAGCCCGAATATGAATCGGAATTGAACAAACAGGTCTTCGGACTTTTAGTCCTTGGCGGATTCTTGCCGGAAACCAGCGGATCCGATATCAATTCAAACGTAATTGCAACGACTGCCCTATCTAATAGTGTGAACAGTTTACTGGCCAGTCAGCTCAACCGGTTTGCAAGTCAATACGTCAAGGGCGTTAGCATTGATGTGGGAATACAGTCTTACAGCGATTATTCAGCGCCCGGTGGAAAGACACAGACGGCTATGGATTTCAGGGTGACTAAGAGCATCATGGACGATCGGTTGTCATTTGAAATTGGGGGTGATTTTGACATTAACCAGGATCAATCCGGTGCCAACACGGGTTCAAAAAATTATCGAGGGGATATTGCAATTATTTATGACCTTACTGGTAATGGTGATAAGCAGCTTAAATTATTTAATAATGAAACGTATGATATTATTTATCAGGAAATTCGGAACACCGGCATATCCTTAATCTTCATCCGGGAATTTGCCAAGAACAAGGAAGGGAATAAATGATCAGGTCGGCGACATATCGTTTTTTCTTGGTTTCTGTTTTGGCGCTAACTGGTTGTACAGGGATGAAACATATTTCGTCTGTGGACCCCCTTTATATTGGTAACGAGATAAACTTTACAGGCAAGGATGACAAGAAAAAAAAGTTAACTCCGGTCATAAGAGATGTGCTGAAACCAAAACCTAATAATACGTTTTTGTGGATGAGGCCGGCGTTAGCACGTAACAACATGCTTTCCGAGAAAGCGAGAAAGAAAAAATTCTGGAAAAATAAGGTTACCGGTCCGGTATTACTCTCTCATACGAACCCAACGCAGGTTGCTGCAGCCATTCAGAACAGAATATTCCACAATGGATATCTTCATAACACAGTAGTGTTTGACACCCTTCACGTTGGACAACGTAAAGCAAAATATGAATATACGATCACACTTCGGGAACCCTATCGTTTTGATCTAGTTGCATTTCCGAAGCCTATCAACGACCTCTCAAAAAAGATAAACAGCTACCAGCCAGA
>JAICGJ010000214.1 GCA_025923195.1 Chryseolinea sp. | reverse complement strand
CCAACTTTTTCAGCATGCTCTGACTAGGGCAATGATATTTTGCGAAAGAGCGTTAACCGTGCGACGTGTCTAAAAAGTGGAAATGCCAAGCAAAACGCTTTACTAACTCAAAAAAAGAAACCTTTAAAGTCTGAGATAAAGTAAGTGCAAGAAAAAATGAAGCCTATCTAAATTTCCGTGCACTTAATCCTCTTATCATTGATTGATAAGGTTGTTATACCTACCCACTTTTTCTTTTGCTCACCCAAAAGAAAAAGTTCCAAAAAGAAGAGGGTGGGTCAAAATATGCTGCCCAACGCGCTTTCCGGACCACCCCCGCATTTCACCGGGCCATCGCACCGGCAAAGATTGAAGGACGTGCCTCGACTTTAGTACCAATCCACCTTTTCAGCACGCCATGACTAGTGCAATGATATCCTGTGAAAGAGCGTTAGCCGTGCTACGTGTCTCTTGAAAAATTCGTCTAGCCCTATTCGTTGTTGGTAGATGTATATGTAGCCGGTTTCAATTTTCATACCCTTTGAGATACGAAACTCGAACGTCGCGTATATTCTGTTTTGATCAAATGTGTTTTCAGTATGGTTAAGCATGATCTCATCTGCGATCCGAATACCCATCACGGTTTCATTCAGCTCATTTGATTTCAACGGTATAGTTAGCTGCGCACGATATCGAAACCTCAAGACGTAAAAGGATTCTTCGAAAACACTTTTATCTAAATCTTCCTGGAAAAAGCGATGGTCTAATCTCACCCGGTTCTGAAAGGAAAATTTTTTAAATGCCAACTCATGGGACGCCTCAACAACTGCCCTAACCTCATTAACGGCCTGATCATATCCCTGTTCCGGGACCTGCGAATAGATCCATGATAACGTCAGTCCGGTTCCGAAGTCCCATTTCTTCTTCTTTAAATGTAAGTGTGAATGAATAATTAATTGATTTTGAACGTCCGGATGAAAGAATCGGCGATTATCCACTTCGTTGTTCCAATAAAACGCTGGTGAAAAATACAGGTGATTATGATACCGGATCCAATATAGCGATTGATGATTTACCGTCGACTGAGATTGCGCAGACACGGTGCTCAACACGAGCATAGCTATAAATGAAATTGATTTCAAGAAAGCCTAGTTAGCCAATAATTCCTGTGCATTTTCCAAAGCTACTTTTGAAGGCTTTGAACCACCAATCATCTTCGCTATCTCTTGGACCCGTTCATTCTCTGATAGCTGCTTTACGGATGTGACAGTCTTAGCCGAGGAGTTGTCTTTGTATACAAAATAGTGGGCGTCGCCCTTCGCGGCAATTTGCGGCAGATGGCTGATGGAAATGATCTGATGATTTTTTGACATTCCCTTCATCAGGTTGCCAAGTTTGATGGCGACCTCACCTGAAATGCCATTGTCTATTTCGTCCAGGATCAACGTTGGCATCGACATTTTTGCAGCCATCACATACTTAATACAAAACATTACCCTTGAGAATTCGCCTCCTGACGCTACTTGCGCCAGAGGGCGAGGTAAGACACCCTTATTAGCGCTGAAAAGAATCTCAATTCGATCAATTCCTGTCGGTGACAGATCTGTCATCGTCGAATCGATTTCGAAAATCGCGTTAGGCATTCCCAACTCGTGCAGCAACCTCGCAATCTGCGAGCATAATGGCTTGAATGCTTTCTTTCGTGATTCCCTCAGCTGAAGTGCAAGGGCCTTTACATTCTGCTGTGCCGCATCGAGCGCGTTTCTTGAGGCCTGAAGGGAATCGTCGAGATTAGAAGTGATTGCATCTTTTTCTTGCAATGTCTCCTGAATGGAGATCAAGTCTTTTACATCCTGAACACGATGCTTTTTTAACAGCCTGTACAACACGCTAAGCCTCTCTCTTATGGTTTCTGTTCGCTCTGGATCAAACTCAATATCATCGGCCCGGTGTTCGATTTCATGGACAACGTCGTCCAATTCGATGATTAGGCTTTCCATTCTCTGGTGCAAATTCTCATATCGTGAGGAAAACGAAGAAACTATCTGTAAGTGATTCCTGGCCTCACGGAGGCTGTTTAGCGACGCATATTCCGAATTGTTGAGCAGGTCTGTTGCTTGCTGAAATCTTGTCTTGATCTCGCCAGCATGCTCCATGATCTTTAGTTCGGATTCCAGCGTCTCCTGCTCCGTGTCGTCGAGGTTTGCTTTTAACAGCTCATCCAGTTGAAAACGAATGTAATCTGCTTCCTGCCGCAGAGTCTCAGCTTGCGCGCTTAATGACTCAAATGCCTTTCTGGCACTAATGTATTGTACCCAGGCGTTGCTGTACCCGGCGACGAGATCCCGATGGTCGGCGTAGGCGTCAACCAGTTTCAATTGAAAGGCCTGTTGACCGAGTTGAAGGGTTTCATGCTGAGAGTGAATATCCATCAGGCTACTGCCGATCCGCTTCATTACCTCCAGCGTCACCGGGGTATCGTTAATAAAGGCACGAGATTTCCCACCAGGGTTTATTTCCCTTCGAATGACTGTGGTGTCATCGTAGTCGAGATCCTCTTCTAAAAAAACAGATTTCAGTATTTGATTTTTCAGGACAAAGATCCCTTCCGTTACGCATTTTTCGTTTTCGTCCCAAAGCACTTTTGTGTCGGCCCTGTTACCCATTAGCAGGCCGATAGCGCCAAGCATAATAGATTTTCCTGCCCCTGTCTCGCCTGTGATCACATTCAGATGTGGGGACGGCCCCATTTCAAGATGTTTGATCAATGCGTAGTTGCGTATAGTCAGGTGTTTGAGCATTACACTATCGTATCTATATAAACTTCTGCGATGGCTCCAAAAGGATACTTGACATTTTCAAGGCGCATATTCCGGAGCGTAATTTCAGCATCATTCACTTGTCTTAGCTCACCAAACATGACCGTTCTGTCGGTCAAAACAATGTTTATCTGCTTTCCGAGAAATTTTGGCATTCGCTGACGTATTTGGTCCGGGTCGTTGAGGCGTAATTGCTTGGTACGCATGATAAGCTGTTCCGACAAATCTGAATAATTCAATGATTGTATGCAACTGGTGGGGATCGAAACTAATTCTGGATCATTTTTTCGTACGTGGCGCTATTGGACGGATCAATTGAGGTAACGATATCATATGCCTCACGTCTCAACTGGATATTGCCAGAGGAAAAAATGTTTGCAAGTTCTTTGCCTTTAGCATCCAAGAAGCTGACAAGTAAAATGGAATTTGGATTAATATCACGCACTTTTTTTACGTCCTTTAATCCATCCAGAATTATCTTCCGGCTTTTGTCGGGGTCTTGGTCAAAGGTATCTAACCCGAGCCTGTGGTATGAATAGGTGGACTTACGGAGGTCGATCATCTGCGGGTTATTGTAGTTTTCAACTATCCAATAACGGGATCGGTTATTTCCTCCAATAGACTGCCATCCCGGCCTGTTTGACTGCTGGGCATTGTTAACCACTGTCAGGGCACGTTGAAAATAGGGGGTGCCCCCGAGTTCACTAAAGGTATCAGCATCTATTCCTATTATAAGGTAGGCATACAAGGCCAGCATCGATGTCAGATTCGACGTATACGTATTATCGTTATACTCCAAAGGGAGTGATTCGATGTACTCAAACTCCCAATCCCTGTCAGCAAAATTAAAAATCAGGCTTGAATAGTTGGTGTTATACACCGGCCTGGCTGCTTGAATCTGTACGGTCGCCGAAAAACTTCCTATTGCCGGCATTTTGGTAATAGTGATCAGAAAGTTACAGTTAATTTTTTCATGGGGTTTATAGGCTTCGCTGGTCCATTTTCGTCCATTCAGGAATTGCTCGATACCCGTTTTCATATCCCGGAAGATCCCCCGGTCGGAAGTTGTGATTTGCGTGGAGTTAATGGTCACTGAGCAATTCAACTCCTGCCCTAAAGCAAAGGACGACATCAACGACAGTATGATGATCGCGCATCTACGCATGGAGGTTGTCAATAATCGCGTGAACGATATCTTTGGCTACAGCCTTCTTATCCTTCAACGCAAAGGATGTCGATTTATGGTGACGATCTATAATCGTAATCTTGTTGGTGTCGTGGCCGAAGCCGGCGCCGGCGTCGTTCAAGGAGTTCAATACGATAAGGTCAAAATTCTTGGAATCCAATTTCTTTATAGCATTTTCCATCTCCTGGTTGGTCTCTAGCGCAAAGCCAACGATCAACTGACCATTGTGCTTCAGCTTACCCAGGGAGGCAGCGATGTCGTGGGTTTTGGTCAGCTCCAATGTCAGGCTACTATTCTTCTTGATCTTTTGAGTCGATTGAACCGTTGGCCTGTAGTCGGCCACTGCAGCAGCAAGTACAGTAATATCAGCATCCTTAAATACTGCCGTACATGCGTTATACATTTCCTCCGCTGATGTAACCTGTCTCACAATAATGCCCGGATGATTTGTCTGTTGATCGGTGGGCCCGGAAATCAGATCGACCAGAGCTCCTTCGCGCGCTAACTCTTCTGCAATGGCGAATCCCATCTTTCCGCTAGAATGGTTTCCGATAAACCGAACAGGATCAATTGCCTCATAGGTTGGACCCGCCGTAACCAAGACTTTTTTACCTTTCAACCTTTGGTCGCGTGCAAAAAAAAATTCCACTTGCTTGAAGATATCTTCCGGCTCGGCCATGCGCCCTGTACCTGTCAGGCCACTGGCCAACTCTCCGAATGTGGGATCGATCAGAGTATTTCCGAAACTCCTGATTTTTTCAATATTAGCAACTGTGGACGGATGCTGGAGCATGTCTAAATCCATTGCAGGCGCAAGCCATACGGGACAACGAGCTGATAAGTAGGTTGCAAGCAAAAGGCTGTCGCATATACCATTCGCGATTTTCGCTAGCGTATTTGCGGTCGCCGGCGCAATTATAAAGGCGTCTGCCCAAAGGCCTAGATCAACGTGGTTGTTCCATTCTCCTGTCTTTTCCTTCTCGAAGCCAGTAAGAACCGGATTTCCTGATAGACTTGAAAGGGTAAGGGGTGTGATAAACTGATGTGCTGAAGCTGTCATAATGACCTTAACTTCGGCACCAGCCTTAACAAGAAGCCTGATAAGCACGGCAGATTTGTAGGCGGCAATACCGCCACAAACACCGAGAATAATCTTCCTGCCCCTAAGCATGTGGCGACGGATTATAACTCCGGTTGAGAATCGCCTTCGCCCCGCATCCGGAAGTTTAGTTTCTCTTCTAGGAATTCCTCAGTCGCTGTTGTCGTAGGCTTTGGCATGCGCTCGTAGAACTTCGAGATTTCAATTTGCTCGCGATTTTCAAAGACCTCCTCCAGGTTGTCGACGGTGGTGGCAAATTCTGCCAATTTGTTATTTAGCTCTTCCTTTATGTTAACTGCAATTTGCCGGGCTCTCTTTGAAATGACAACTACAGATTCGTAGAGGTTGCCGGTTTGCGCTGCGATCTTTTCGATGTCGCGGGTGATGATTGAGGATTGAACTGCCATAATTATGAGTTATTGTTATTATTTCGTGTCTTATTAAGTTTCTCCAAGCTGTCAGCGTAAAGTTTTTCGGCGTCGCGCAGGAAAGGGCTCTCGGGATATCTATCAACAAATTCCTTGTAATGTTCTACTACTCCTCTATAACGCTCTTCCTGTTTGCTCACAATACTTTGTTCCGCAAGCCGATACTCTGATACGATGACCAAGTAATACGCTTCCTCCAGGAATTCGGAGTCGGGGAAATTATTCTTGAAGTTATTCAGCGCAACGATTGCCGCCTTATAACTGCGCATCTTATAATATTGATAGGAATTATCAAATCCTTTGCGTTCCAATTTCTTTTGAGTCGTTACGATGACCTCGATGGCCTGGTCACGGAATTTGCTGTTGGGAAAGCGATTCAAAAACTCCTGCATGGCAGCCATGGCATCGACACTGCTGGTCTGGTCCAGGTTGTCCTTAGGCGACGCTTTGTAAAGGGAATAGGCATACATATACCGTGCTTCTTCAGCCATAGTGCTGCGTCCATAAGTTTCGTAAAATGTTCTGAATTGTTCGGATGCCAGCAGGTAGAGTTTGTCGTAAAACTGGCAATAAGCTAAATAAAACTGCACTTTTTCGCCCTCGGGAAGGCCGCGAACGATAGGGATGATCTGCTCAAACAAGACCGATGCCCGGTAATACTCCTTTTTATTGTAATAATTCAACCCCGCATCATATTTGACACGCCAATCCTGGCTTTTTTCGATTTTTCGAAACTTGCTGCAGGAAACTCCGACGTTCAGAATCAAAAGCACTAAAAAAAAGGAAGATACTTTTTGCATAAGCCCGCAAATATAACATAAGACGCCATATTCTGAAAAACGTTCCCTCTGTTTACAAGTTTCCCAAAAGAACGGCAGCTTTATTAGCTAAGATGCAAAACCTGTGGAAAAAAGTTTAGAATGGCTGTACGAGAATACTACTTCTTTACGATCAGCTTGCGAGTCATTACACCCTCATTTTCTACATAGAGTGTGTAAAAATAAATGCCTGCGCTCTGGTCCTCCGTTTTTATCCGCACGCGGTTTTCCAGGGAGGAAAGCGAATATTCTCCAATAATATTCCCCAATATGTTGTGAACCAATATTTTAGCTTTGACCTGATCGTTGGCGAGATGGTAATCTAAATAGGCAGCCTCTACTGCGGGATTCGGGTAAACATCATAAAGCGTTATAAATCGTGAGTTGTATATCGTCGCCTTGTCAGGCTTTTCCTCGACATCAAAGTTTAGGTCAACCTCAAGGGACTGGCCTGGATTCGACTTATTGTAGGCGAGATATCGAAGAGTGCTTTCGTTTTCTGTCAACCCAGCCTCCAAAACCACAAAGAAGTTATTTGTGGATTGTCCCGGATCCACTTTGATGATATAGTCTTCGACTTTCGAGTCAAGGCAATTATTGTCAATGCAGAAATACTTCTTCTGTGTGCTTCCAATCTGTTCATCGACTTTCCTAATGATTAGCGTAATTGGTTTGTCGGAGGTGTTTTTGAACCTGAGTGGAACCTTGATTGCCTCACCGATCAATCCCTTGTAAGTATCCTGCAATGGAGCAATTTCAAACCCCTGTCCGAACAGACAGGATGCTGTCGAAATCAAAATTGCTGACAACAGGGTTTTGGTCATATACGGGATGGAGAGAATTTTACAAAAGTTAAACTTTTTTGCGTATTCTCATAATAGAATAAGAGAAATTTCGTTAGCGGAAGCGATCGATTTTTAGCCGGCTCCTATTCTCTCCATTCAACCCCCGAAAACGTTCTCTTAACCAAAAAAAATTGGAAATGCCATGGCGGGAAAGCCAACGACCACGCTACTTCAATTGCTTGGAGGGGACAGGAAATTTGGAGGTGCTTTTCTGATCTTTCTTCACATCGGATTTAAGAGGCTTCACTTTTTCTTGCCACTCAAAGCCCGGGAGCCGGATATCTTCATCCTTAATCTCATGTGGTGGAATAATTCTTCCCTCTGGCTGCACGTAGAAGCTTAGGTTATTGACCTGGCCCTCTTTGAATCGAATGGTAATGTTGCTGCAGATTATGCGATTTATACCCATGGATCCTTTTTCATTTTCCTTTAGGATGTGATAGATACCCTCACCGTTTCCCTGGACAATAACGCGGTTGATCTTTCTATCCTTGAAGTCAGCTGTCATTTTTCGGCCTTTGATCTGGTTGAAATTGAGCAGTGAATCCTTTGAAATGACGAAGGCATTGACGTTCATAAAAATTTTGTCTATTGTATTGTTCTTTATCAACATCCGGATCGAATCTGCCGTCATTTGATTACCCTCCGACCATAGAACCGGGTCTTTATAAAAGTAAATTGTTGAATCAGAAGTCCGGTACTCAACAGAGTCGGCCAGACCCTGCAGATCGTCCTTAAAAATCTTAACAGTATTGTAGGCGAGCAGCCTCTTTTTGTCAGGATCTTCATTATCGATCGACACAAGCGTATCGGCTGCCATAAACAGTGTGTCATTGTCGGCGCCGATTTTTGCCAGGTATGCACGGTCAAAAACTTTTATAATGCCCTTTCCCTTATAGTAATCGGCAGCCTGACCGTAAATGATAAGATTCTCTTTCTTGGAGATCAGTTTGACGGATCTCCTCAGTTTGTAAATCTTGCGTATATCATCCAATTGGTAGTCTTCCCCTTCCAATACATATTCCGTTGACTCCGCAGTGCCAAGCTCCAAATCAGCGCGTCTTGTCTTCGTATCGTATTCTCCATCGTTGTAAACAAAAGTGCTGCTGTCCTGATCCATCACCGTCGTTGGTGTTCTGAAATAAATAACCTTTGTTCTGGAATTGTATTGAAGACTATCAGACGTCATGGTATAATCCGGATTTTTCACATGAACGTTCTTTTTGAATGAAGCCATGTTGGTGTTCAGATCGTAATAACCTTTGTTGCTGGTGAGAACATTAATGCTGTCGACGAGTCGACCCCCATTGAAGTAATAGGCTACATTTGTGGGTCTGTCAAAATCGAGATTGTCTGTATATAGCGTGGACGTTGCAAGCTTAGTAAAAACTACATTATTGCGAAGTTTTGCCTTCTTGGTATTACCGTCGTATTCAAGCTTTCTACCCGTTATTGTAACAGAATCACCTTCCACTATACGAACGCGTCCGAATGCTTCAACAAAATTCCGCTTCTTGAAAAGGTAGGCTGAATCACAGTAGATGGTAGTCTTATTCTGTGTGAGGATGACATTCCCTAGCAGGCGGTCAAAACGCTCATCACCACTTCCACCTCGTCCCTTTAATTTATCAGCCTGCTTCAATTGCACCTTTTTTTGAGCGGATGCAGCGGATGCCACGAGGAGTAGGATCATTGCGCACCACTGCCAGGCTTTCAATTGAAGGTTAAATCGTGAATTCATCCATGCAAGCTACGACGCTATTTAGAAAAAATGGAACTCCTACGGCCTAATTAGTACTTTTGGGTGTGCTTGAGCAATTTCTGAACCATATTGAGCTACATAAACTTTGCACCAAGGGAGACTCCATTCTGCTTGCTGTCAGCGGAGGCATAGACTCCATGGCCATGGTCCATCTCTTTCAGGAAGCAGGTTACAAGATTGGTGTTGCGCATTGTAATTTTCAATTGCGGGGAGAGGAATCGGCCGGCGACGAACTGTTGGTAAAGAACGAGTGCAAGGCACGCGGCATTCCATTTTTTGTTCGGCGTTTCGACACGGAAACCTATGCATGGGAGCAAGGTTTATCGATCCAGATGGCTGCTCGCAATTTGCGCTATGCGTGGTTTGAAGAACTTGTCAGAGATCACTCCTTCAAGTTTATCGCAACCGGGCATCACTTCGATGATTCGATGGAAACCATTTTGTTAAACTTAACAAAAGGAACTTCTGTAGACGGGCTTGCGGGAATCCCCGTTAAGAACAACAACATAATACGCCCTCTTCTGTTTGCTACACGTGCTCAGGTAGAAAAGTTTGCGCGGGAGAAACACGTTAATTGGCGGGAAGATGAAAGCAATCTGACAGATGATTACCAGCGAAATTTTGTTCGCCATCAAATCATTCCAAAACTAAAAGAGTTGAATCCATCGCTGGAACATACATGGCAGTATGGTCTCGAAAAAATTCAGGGCGACGTGGATTTGCTGCATCACGCATTTGAAAACTGGAAAACCACATTTATATCACAGGCAAATGATAGAATAACGATAGATAAAAAAGGTTTAAGAATATTTTCCGCCAGTGCATCCGTGTTATGGCGATATATAAAAAATTATGCCTTTAATTTCGAGCAGGCTCGCGAGATCATACATGGGCTGAACGGGCAATCTGGAAAACGTTTCTTATCGTCCACTCATTTGCTCGTCTTAGATCGTGATGTTAT
>JAICGJ010000213.1 GCA_025923195.1 Chryseolinea sp. | reverse complement strand
GTTGGCTTGGGCGCACACTTGCTGGTGATGAGCATCAACCTTGTAACCGTCTTCATTTCCCTCGAATTAATCTCAATTGCCTCGTATGCGCTCACAGGTTTTTCGTTTTCAAAGCAGGGCGCGGAAGGAAGTCAGAAGTATTTTCTTTTTGGCTCCACTGCCTCTGCTGTGATGCTCTACGGTTTTACACTCATTTACGGGCTAACGGGAACTTTTGATTTTTCCTCAACAGGTTTTGCGAATGCTTTGATCAACAAACAATCAGGCCTTTTCCTGTTGGCTGGGTCTATGTCACTGGCAGGTTTCCTCTATAAGATGGCAGCGGCCCCTTTACATCCATGGGCTCCCGACGTATATGAAGCTGCTCCAATGCCGATAGTTGCCTTCTTCTCTGTGGTACCGAAACTGGCCGGCGTGGGTGTGATCACCCGATTCTCCCTTGCACTGAACCTGTTTGGCCAGTCTGCCTTTGATTGGCAGTTTGTGCTGTGTTTTATTGCCATGCTTACACTTACGGTGGGCAACTTTTCAGCGCTATGGCAAAAAAGGCCAAAGCGGCTAATGGCATATTCCTCGATCGCACAGTCAGGGTTTTTACTCGTAGGGGTAGCTGCCTTCCTTCCAAATGGCGTCAGTTTTATGCTTTTTTATGCAAGCGTCTACCTATTGGTTAATTATTTGGTCTTCATTTATCTTCAATATTTTGAGACCCATGGTTTTGACACGGTAGATTCCTTTGCTGGCGTAGGCCGAAGCTTCATCGTGCCATGCAGCTTGTTATTGGTTGGACTTATAGGCTTGACCGGACTGCCTCCTACGGCCGGCTTTACTGCAAAGTTGTTTATCTTCTCCTCAACGTGGGAATCCTATCACGTTTCCGGTAAACCAGTTCTGCTTTGGCTTCTTGTCTTTGGACTGATAAACACAGTTGTATCACTTTTTTATTATCTCAAGATTCCATTCTATGCATTGGTTAAAAACAGCGAAAATGGAGTAAAAGGCAAGGTTCAAACGTTTGAAAATTTCTTAGGTGCTGGAATCGTCATACTGATACTCCTGCTGTTCTTCGTCCCAGATTTGTTGATGAGATGGATTAATAAAATTAACTTTGCACTTTGAAAGTTATCCGTTAATCGTTATCCGTTAATAGTGGTAGTGCCGTTTAACGCTTCTGCAGTCGGACAACTATTAACCAATAACGGATAACGGCTAACGGCTAACAGAAAACAATGAGCGACCAGATACTTCATGAGTGTGGAATTGCGATGATCCGGCTCCGAAAGCCTCTCTCGTATTACATCGAAAAGTACGGCTCTATGTACGCCGTCAACAAGATGTATATCTTGATGGAGAAGCAACACAACCGAGGTCAAGATGGTGCAGGAATTGCAAATATCAAGATTGATGTGGATTCGGGACTTCGGTACATCAGCCGATACCGTTCAGTTAAAACTCAGCCTGTAGCCGCCCTTTTTAAGAAGATCGGTAAGAAATATAAAAAGGCTCAAAAAGAAGGTAAACAGAAATTCAAGAATGAGCGATGGCTTAAGGAGAATGTGGCGTTTACCGGCGAGCTTTGGTTAGGACACCTTCGTTATGGAACTCATGGGATGAACAGTATTGAAAACGTTCATCCTTTTTTACGTCAGAATAATTGGAGAAGTCGTAACCTGGTGATGGCAGGCAACTTCAACATGACCAACGTTGATGAGCTGTTTGACCTGCTGGTGGACTTGGGTCAGCACCCGAAAGAGAAAGTAGATACCGTTACCGTGATGGAAAAGATCGGTCACTTTTTGGACGAGGAAGTGCAGGGTCTGTTCGACAAGTACAAAGACAAATTTTCTAATCGCGAAGTTTCGGAAATTATTGAGAACGAGTTGGACCTCTCACGCATGCTTCGCCGTGCTTGCAAAGATTTTGACGGTGGCTACACGATGGCTGGAATGATTGGTTCAGGATCCGCGTTTGTTGTGCGTGATCCAAATGGTATAAGACCAGCCTATTTTTATGCTAATGACGAAGTTGTAGTCGTAGCATCGGAAAAGCCCGCTATCAAAACCGCTTTTAATATTGACTACAATCAGATCGAAGAAATAAAGCCAGGTCATGCCCTGATAATTGACAAGAACGGCGATTATAATCAGCATATGATTATCAGTCCTGGTGAAAAAAAATCATGCAGCTTCGAAAGGATTTATTTTTCAAGAGGAAACGATCCGGATATTTACAAGGAACGCAAGCGGTTAGGTCTTCTGCTAGTACCCCAGGTGTTGCGCGCCATTAATTTCGATATCAGGAATACCGTGTTCTCCTACATTCCCAATACTGCGGAAACTGCCTTTTATGGTTTGATGGCAGGAATCGAGGATTATCTGATCAAAAAACAAAAGGATATTATTATTGATCAAAAACCCACGGTAGATTCCCTAGACGATATTCTTTCATTCCGCCCGCGAATTGAAAAGCTCGTTTTGAAAGACGTAAAGCTGAGAACGTTTATCACAGATGATGAGCATCGCGACGAAATGGTAGCTCACGTTTACGATACCACTTATGAAGTTATTAGAAAAGGTATTGATACCCTTGTCGTCATTGACGACTCGATCGTAAGAGGCACTACGCTTGAAAAGAGTATTCTAAAAATGCTTGACAGGCTCGAGCCAAAGAAAATTGTTGTCGTTTCCTCTGCCCCACAAATTCGTTTCCCTGATTGTTATGGTATTGATATGAGCAGGATGGGTGACTTTGTCGCTTTCAGGGCAATGACAGCGCTATTGAAAGATCATAACAAAGATTACATCCTGGGAGAAGTGTATGAGAAATGCGTCCGTGCCAAGGGTCGTGAGCATCAAGAGAATTATGTAAAGCAGCTTTATGAGCAATTCACCAACGACCAGATATCAGCAAAGATCTCAGAGATCGTAAAGCCTGCAGACATGAAAGCGGAAGTAGAGGTAGTCTTTCAGACCGTAGAGAACCTTCACAAAGCGATTCCTCATCATTCCGGCGATTGGTATTTCACGGGAAACTATCCCACTCCGGGTGGCATGAAGGTTGTGAACCGCGCCTATGTTAATTATATGGAAGGCAGGCTAGTTCGTGCTTATTAGGAGAAAAGGTCTAAGGTCTAAGGTCTAAGGTATAGGGTATAGGGTATAGGGTATAAGGAAATAAGGTCCGTCTCGGTTTTCTTCATTGCCTTATACCTTACACTTAATACCTTATACCGATTCCCTATTCCCTTCTCTACCCATCACGGCAAATAAAATTCGAAGACTATTCCGTTCATACACTTGAAATGCCCCTTAGGACATCTATCAAAACCTTTTGAGCTGCAGGGCCTGCACTCAACCTTGTTATTTTCCAACACGGTAAACTTCGTCCGGTAGGGATACCTGCCAAACATGAGGATTGTACTTCCCCATACTCCGAAGATTTCCTTCTTGAATGCAGAGGCTACGGGGACAAACTCATTATCGAAAGTGAAAACCGCCCGCGACTGTTTGATCACGCTTGCCATCTGATTAAAATTAAATTTTCCACAAGCATTGTAAACGATAGTACGTTTGTTCAGCTCAAGCAATCCTTCCTCATAATACTCCGAAAGTGATTTGCGAAAAAAGCTGCTGATAACCTCTCCCGTGTCAAAATCTTCCTTTCTTCCCAGCAATACAACCGGTCTGTTGATCTTATCGCAAAGCTCAATCATTCGGTCGATCGTCAATTTCCTGGTGCTGTAAGAAGCATGAATGCAAAATACCAGGAATTCATTTCGAAATTCTGCTGGCAACCAGTCCCTTAGAACTCTATCTTTTTCTGGGATGAAATAATCTAAGCCCAACTCGTCCTGTTTAAGGTCGAGTTCTTCAACACATTCAAACATCCTTTGCACGAGATGTTTGTTTGGCAACTGATCGATTTTAAGGTTAACCATTAACCAGCGCTTCCACCGAAGCGACGCCAAAGAATATGTCTTTCTGCTAATCAAAAATATCGGCCACTTTGAAGACCAGCCTTCCCTGAAATTAACTACAATATCATATTTTTCTCCCTTCAGTTTCCGGTAAGTCTCCCAGGCTGACTTTGACGAAGAATGAATACAGTCGATATAGGGATTTTCATCCAAAGCAAATGCAGCTGACACATCGGCCATCACATGCAATTCTAAATCATCCAATTGAACTTTCAACGCACGAATGATCGGTGTAGCAAACACTACATCTGCCAATGTGGATCCGCATAGTACTAACGCCTTCATCTTAAAGTTTCACGTCTGGACTGAATAAAAAGTTACCGGGCCTTGCGCAGGTGCAATTCATTAACAGAGAAAATAAGCCGTCATGTGAAAAAGGCTTATCAATAAGTTCATAATTTATGTACAAAAATGTGACGATCTAACAGATATTAGAAATCAAAAGAGGGTAAAGAAATCCGGCGGTTGCATAGCTACAAAATATGAAACCATTTGATGAAGTCGATGCTCCCTCCAGTAAATCTTAAATCAAAAATGGATATCCAACCCAGCAGGAAAATACAAAGACTATTTACTAATTTGTACAGTTATAAAAGGAAAAGCTTATGAACTATTGGTTAGTCAAAACAGAGCCTGATACTTTTTCATGGGATGATCTTGTGAGGGATAAAAAGGCTGTTTGGGATGGCGTTCGAAATTTTCAGGCAAGGAATAATTTAAAAGCCATGAAGAATGGTGATCTCGCATTTTTCTATCATACTGGTGAGGAAAAGGCCATCGTTGGTATAGGCAAGATAATAAAGGAAGGCTATCCCGAGCCCAAGGATAAGGATTGGTTGGCTGTGGATATTGCTCCAGACAGGAAATTAAAAAAACCTGTCTCCCTCGCACAAATTAAAGCTGACAAGCGTTTAACTAACATGGTCTTGGTCAGAGCTTCCAGACTGTCGGTTCAACCTGTAAAAGCCGAAGAATTCGACATCATATTGGCTTTAAGCGAAACGAAATGAAATTATTCTGGTCTTTTGGTGGCTTTTTTGCATCCATACTATACATTGGTTTGGCATTTTTATGCATCACTTCCGCGACTGCGCAGATCTCTCAAACGCACCGATTTGAACGAGAGCAAAAAAATTCTGATGATTATTTCAATGTAATTTCCTTGAAGGAGGATGGGCTGGCTTTGTTCCGCGAGCGCGATAAATATAAAAACAATAACCAGATCTGGGAACTTATCCTCCTGGATACAACCCTGCAGGAGAAAAAAACGATCGAACTGGAAGTTAATGACCGCTACAAAATGGTTGGGTATGAAATTGCGCCTGACCATATGTATTTCTTATATAGGACCGGCGAGACCACGAAAAATGATTTTCAGTTGATCGATGTCAATCTGGAGACCGCAGAGGTAACCAAGAATCAAATCAAACCAGAAATTGATTTTAAGCTCACTCACTTCATCAAAGCCGGAGCAAATTTTGTCTTTGGCGGATACGTTAATAACGAACCTGCTATCGTTCTTTATGAGTTTCCTGACAAACATATTAAGGTCATCCCAGGTTTCTTTCAAAAGGATACGGAACTCGTAGACCTTCGCACAAATCAAAATCAGACATTCAATACCGTCCTAATAGACCGTGGATCAAAAGATAACCGTAAGCTTGTCCTGCGAACATTTGATGAAACGGGCAAGCAGCTTCTCGAAGACGTCGTACCCATTGAGGAACAGCGATCGTTGCAAACAGGTATAACCAGTGCGTTGGAACGGGAGGATCTGGCTGTTATGGGTACTTGGGGCGAACGGAATTCAAAACAGTCGACGGGCTTTTACTTCCTTGAAGTCAATCCATTCCAGGAGCAAAAAATCAAGTACGTCGACTTCGGGCAGCTAACCCACTACCTTGACTATTTGAATCCCAAGCGAGCCGAGCGGCTGAAACAAAGCTCACGCGACGATGCCGCTGCCGGCCGTATTCCCAACTATCTCAATTACGTAATGCCTTTTAAGGTTTCTGAATACGAGCATGGATTCTTACTACTGGCTGAAGTGTACAGTCCGGTTTCTAACCTTAACCCCTATTACTCCAATCCATACTATTACAATCCCTATTACAGTCCATTTGGATATTACCCTTATGGATTCTATTATCCCGGGCTGAGCAGGATGTACCGTCCTTACATGTACAATGGCTCATCGCGCAATACAAATGAAATACGGACCGCTGAAACAGTTTTGCTGAGCTTTAGCAGCGACGGAAAGGTAAATTGGGATTACAGCATAAAACTCGATGAAAAGAAAATGCCCGGCATCGAGCAGGTATCGGATTTTTGTGTGGTAAACGACCGGCTTTATTTTCTTTATAAAAAGGAATCTGAATTAAAACTTAAGGTTGTAGGGCTTGAGGATAGCCAGTCGATGGAAAATACGTTGAAAATCACGACCAATGATCCACAGGATGAGATTAGATCAGATAAAGAGTTTGAAGGAGGTGTTCGGCAGTGGTTGCCTGATGCATTCTACGTTTGGGGGTATCAGACCATTAGAAATACAACTAAGGAGGACAGGGTGAGAGATGTATTTTACATTAATAAAGTGGTGGTTAAGTAGTGGGGTATTTTTATTCCTGACCTTAACATTTCTTTCCATCGGCAATGCCCAGCAGGTATTGCAGACGAACAGGTATGAGCTTCCCCTTCAAAAACACGACTATTACGAGGTAATGCCGTCGCAGGAAGATGGCATCTTTTTGTACCGGAGGTTGTACGCGACTGATGACGACAAGGTAGAAATTATAAAGCTTGATACAGCCTTCACGGTAAACTGGAAGGGTTATTTATCCATAGACAAGCGGATGCAAATAATGGCTAAGCGCGCTGTTGGCGGTTACTTCTATATCCTTTTGCGACGGCCTGACATGAGGCGCAACAATATGGAATTGTTTGCGCTGTCGCAGGCTGATGGAAGTTATACGCAATATGAAATAAAAAATTATATCCCATTTGCTCCCACTGAATTTCATATCACGGAAAAGGCTGCGCTAATAGGAGGATACTTCAATCAAGTACCAGTGGTGCTTTCTTTTTCGTTTGCCGCACAAAAATCCAAATTGTTACCGGGGCTGCTGAACGAAATGGGAGAGCTCACTCAAATAAAAACGTTTCCAGACGGAACTTTTGATGTACTGATCAGTGCCCGCAATTTCGAAAAACAACAGACGGTGTGGATTAAGAGCTATGATGCAAATGGGGACCTGCAGGCAAATTACGCGCTGGATCCAGAAGAGAGCAAACATTTGATCTTTGCCCGCGCCATGAAAACCGAAGATGACGTACAGCTTATCGCCGGGGTCTATGGCGGACGAAATTCAGAGTATTCAAGGGGACTTTTCCTCGCTAGCGTAGATCCTTCCGGCCTCCAGCAGCTCCGTTATTATAATTATGCAGATCTTGAAAACTTCTTCAAATATATGAAGGCTAAGCGCGAGCAGCGTGTTAAAGACCGGATAGAGAGGAGAAAAGTGAGGGGGAAAAAAATCCGGTTCAGCTATCGGTTCTTGGTTCATGAAATTGTGCCTTATAAAAATCAGTATATACTGCTGGGCGAAGCTTTTTATCCCCGATACAAGTCTGTTGATCCTGGAAGTTATACTTTTTTTGGAGGAAGTTCCCGGTATCCAGGTGCATATAGCGGCCGCATATTCGATGGATACAGTTATACCCATGCCGTAGTTATGGGATTCGATCAGGATGGCAAATTACTTTGGGATAATAGCTTTGAGATTAACGATGTAAAAACTTTTACGCTGGAACAATTTGTAAAACTTGAAGTGCAGGAGGACAGGATTGCGTTGCTCTATCTTTTTGAAAACGAACTTCGAACTAAAATTATTCAGAATGACGAAGTATTGGAGGGTAAAACTTTTGAACCGATCCGTACCATTGCACAGGATGAGATAGTAAAGAAGGAAGAAACTGAACTCAGCAAACTTGACTATTGGTACGAGAATTATTTTTATGCCTACGGCATCCAGGAAATAACGAATCCAGGTACTGGCAAACGACGTGTCTTCTTCATCAATAAGATCAGCTGCCAGTAGCGGGCGCTGCGTAGTACTCTGTTTAAAGATCACTATCGTCCTCCAGTGCCATGCGCATGACGGCAAGAGCAGCTGATATCCCGACCACAGCAATGATAGCTCCTGTCTTTTTCTTATTCCGGTACTTATGCTTGCCTGCCAGGGTATACTCGAGAATCGCAGCGGGTATAAGAGGACTTGTCAGCGTAGTATCTTCCCATTGTACCGCATAATGTTTTTTTTCCTCCAACAAGTAGTAAAATGCCTTAATGACTTCCTTCCCATCTTTGATATAAGACCAGGTGGTCTTGCCCGTGGAAAGAAATTTTAGCTCCATCCCATCCGCGAATCTGATGTTGTTCTGGCCGGATCCCGTCAAAGAAATAGTGGCTATCTTGTTGCCCGAATTGTCGAAGATTTCCTGCACATGCGTTCCAGTATTTTCAATCTTGACAAATTTGTATTGATCGTCATTGACAAATACAAATCTCTCCGAAATGCCGGGCATTGTTGCGACATAGTCGGAAAATGAGATTGTATCAGACTTGCTGGTAAACTGCGTCACCCGCCCAGCTTTGTCGGCGGTAAATGTCTTGGTTTGGGCATGCGTAATACATGAACAGCAAACAATGATGAAGGTAAGTAGATGTTTTTTCATGGATTAGAATGGAGTCGAGGCTGGTACTGATCAATATGATTTACAAACGTAGAAAAAGTTTCTCCCCCACAACGAGGTAGCTATTGCAAATTGTCCGAATATGAACACATATCTCTATCACAACTTTCTGGACAATTTCTGCTCAAGGAAACAAATAATTTTCGCTATATTTTTTTAAAACTGAGGATAAAATTACATGGTGAATAAAACAGGCGCCAATCCGTATCTGATCTTAACCATTATCCTGTCATATTATTTGTTTTCCCAACTCTGCCAGCAATATGTGCTTAGAATCAGCAGCATTTCCAACCCGATCAATGAAGAGGAAGCTTTTCTTTTCAGTCAGCATTGGCTTAACTATACCCGCTTGTGGATAATCCTGCTCTCGATGTTTCTAATGGTGATAGCCTGGGTAATTATATTTTTTCATTTCAGCCCAGTAAGCCACTTCTGGAGCCTCAGTGCTTTAATTTTTCTTCTGCTCTTCTGTTTTTTTGAAATATTTTACCGGTCCATTGAATTATTTATGGTCGTGCCGGTGTGGGGGCCGGATATAATTCAGGCTCAAGGGGATCACCGTGAGAAATTACTGGACCAATATTCCATTTGGGATAGCTTCGTGTCTGCCGTTTACTTTCCGTTGCTCTTTTCCCAGCTGCTTGGATGCATGATCTTTATTTATCTCGCCAGCAAGGCAAATTCCAGGTTGTTCATGCTAGCGATGATTCTCAATACCATTAGGCTGGTGTTGAGGTTGTGTGAAAATGTTGGATTGCCGGAACTCAATATTTTCAGTGGATCCTGGTACTTCCCTCCCGTTGCCGTCATATTTATTATCTTGATACTGTGGTCCTACAAAGAATTCAGAAAGTCCGTTGATCAAAATAAAATCAGGTCAACGGTAATCAGGTAATCGGTAATCGGTGGTGCTTAGATCCAGGTGGCTGCCGATGTAATGAGGTAATCGGGTAATAAGGTAATAGGTGGAAGGTCTTTAATGTTAGTACCATCGATGCTAGTAGTGTTTTTCCAATCTGGCTTAAAATCAAAGTATTTTTTACATTCTAACCTGTGCAGATTCTTCTTACCAAGTAGACCACCCGATCATTTGCTTGCCCTATCGTCTGTTACTTGTCTACCGATTACGCTCATGACCTCTCACTTGGAAGCCAGCACCACCGATTACTGATTACCTGATTACCATCTACCGATTACCCATTACTTGAACCATATGCCCCAAACCACTACATTTGCCCCGGCACTATGCAGAAAAAGCTCATCCTCGATT
>JAICGJ010000212.1 GCA_025923195.1 Chryseolinea sp. | reverse complement strand
TCAATTTATCCAGCATCCTGTCTAAACGCCAACCGTCCAGGAACTGTCAGCGTCAATTTTTTTGAGAGGCTGTAATCCTTTATCCGTAATAGAAATATGAAACTGTCTGCGATTATTTTCACAAATCTAGGGATTCCACCAAGATGCGTAATAGATTTGTTAGTCACCTCCGCAATTGCTTTTGGAATGTGTTGCGCGAAGGGAGGTGGTGCATCAACAACGACTACTCCATTTTCATATACCATAAACATGGATTGATAAGCGTTATCGGTGATCATGTATAAATCAGTACCGAGTTTCTCGAGGCGATACCCTTTGCTGGGATCGATCGATAGGCCTTTGGCGGAATTTCCAATTTACTTAGCAAATATGAAACATATTTATTATATTCACGTTTGCTAAGTAAATGAAATCAAATGGCACAGATTCTTGGTGAATTTGAAGAACTGGTACTGCTCATGGTCGCAGCCCAACATGACAAAGCTTATGGTGTTTCTATTCTCGAAAACCTGGAAGAGGAACTTGGCAAAAAGCTCAACATAAGCGCCATCCATGTTGCTCTTAAACGGATGGAGGACAAGGGGTTTGTCAAGTCAAGGTTTGGCGGTATCACCGAAGACCGGGGCGGCAGACGTAAAAAGTATTATATCATTACTGCATTGGGAAAGAGAATGCTGGATGAACAATATGCACTGCGCAACGGGATATACAGACGTATTCCTAAAATCTCGTTTGGCTGATGCAACCTTCTAAGAAAGCGCTTGCCTTCCTTCGCTGGTTTTGCCGTGAAGATTATCTCGAAGAGCTTGAAGGAGACTTGACGGAGGTTTTCAAAAAAGAATACGAAAGCGCACCGCACAAATCAAAATGGAAATTTGGATGGAGCGTGAAAAGTATTTCAGGCCAGAGTTTATGAAGTCAATAAAGAACTATCAGCCTAACCCATTTGGTATGTATAATCATTACTTCAAAATATCAATAAGGAATCTCTGGAAAAACAAGAGCTATAGTCTGCTCAATATCCTTGGCCTTACCGCAGGCACCGTGTCCTGCCTGTATATTCTACTCTATGTTCAGGAGCAATATAGTTTTGACGATCACCATAAAAATGCCGAGAGAATTTTCCGCGTAACTACTGACATCAGCACAAGCGAAAAGACCGACAGGATGGCAACCATTTCGACCGCCATCCTCCCGTTTATTCAGGAAGATTTTCCCGAAGTGGAAGCAGCGGCAAGAGTTATCTCCTGTCTCGGGCTATTCGGACTGGCGGCTCTTACCGCTGAACAACGGGTTAAAGAAATTGGCATACGAAAAATACTCGGAGCAACCACAACAAGCCTGGTCACGCTTCTGTCAAAAGATTTGTGGCTAGTTCTTATTGCTTGTGTCATCATTACGCCAATTGCCGGATGGGCCTTGAGCAGATGGTTACAGGATTATGCTTATCGAATCAATATCAGTTGGTGGTTTTTTGTTTTTCCGACTACGGCTGCATTACTGATTTCATTAGTAACAATAAGTTTTCAGGCCATTAAAGCAGCGATGGCTAACCCTGTGCAGAGTTTACGATCGGAATGATGTAAGGCAACAATGAAAACCAGTCCTCCTAAACGCGCCCTTCAATTTCTTCGCTGGTTTTGCCGCGAAGATTATCTCGAAGAGATTGAAGGTGATCTGACAGAGGTTTATATAAAGGAAGCCGAAACATTTCCGCGCAAAGCACGATGGAAATTTACTTGGAGTGTTGTCAAATGCTTCAGGCCGGAGTTTATGAAATCGTTTAAAAATAAGTATCCCTCAAATTCATACGGTATGTATAAAAGTTATTTCAAAATCGGGTGGAGGAATATAATCAAGCACAAAACGCTTTCATTTATCAATGTTGCCGGTCTTTCAGCAGGTCTTACCTGTTTCACGCTTGTTGCGCTTTGGGTGACGGATGAAATGAGCTACGACAAATTCAATGAGAATTACGACAGGATCGTGCGAGTTATCGGAACCACGCAAACAGAGTCCGGTGCGATTGAGTCTGCTGTTACCAGCGCCCCAATGTCACAAGCTTTAAAAAATGATTTTCCAGAAGTGGAAAATGCCGTGAGACTCGCGATTCGCGGTGACATTGTAACGTATAAAAATCAACAGCTTTATCAGCCCGACATTCTATTAGCAGACCCATCCTTCTTCGATATTTTCAGTTTTCCCTTGTCAAGGGGAAATCCTGCCACTGCATTAAACGAGCCTTACTCGATCATTCTTACCCAATCGTCCGCTAAAAAGTATTTTGGAGAAAATGATCCCATCGGAGAAAATCTGACCATCAACATGTATGATGGCTCCGGCTATGGCGCGCTGTATAAAATAACAGGTGTCATGCCGGATCCTCCAAAGAATTCACATTTTCGATTTACTATGCTGGCTTCGTTCAAAACCATTGAAATAGCCAATCCCGATGTTTTAACTCTTGACGGATGGGGAGACTCAAGCTTTTATACATACATCCTGTTAAAGGATGGCGTAGACCAAAAGGCGTTCTCTGAAAAAATCTCTCATTTCTATGGTAAATATGTAGGCGATCTTTTTGATATCTGGAGAAATTTGTACTCGTATAAACTTCAACCCCTGCGGGACATTCATCTTCATTCGAATTTGCAAAATGAAATAGGACCGACAGGGAGTATCAACAACGTTTATCTCTTTTCGGCTATTGGTATTTTTGTTTTACTATTGGCTGGCATCAATTATATAAACCTGGCAATAGCAGGCTCCATCAATCGGGCTAAAGAGGTCGGCATAAAAAAAGTAGTCGGGGCTTTAAAAGGGCAGCTTATCGCTCAGTATCTCGTCGAGTCGGTTTTTACAACCCTATTTGCGCTTGGAATTTCATTACTGATGAGTTGGTTATTGCAAGCCGTATTCACTCAGTTAACTGGTAAAATACTTTCACCTTTCGATTCACTATCTCTTTTGTACTCGCTGTTGTTTGTATCCATACTTCTTGGAATTTGTTCTGGTGCTTATCCGGCTATGATTCTTTCGGGGTTTGAGCCGTTGAAAATTTTAAAAGGGAATTATCAACATGGAGAAAGTGGTTTATCCTTACGAAAATCGCTGCTCGTTGTTCAGTTCACTATTACCATCGTGTTAGTAACCAGCATCATCATCGTGAATTCTCAAATGAATTTTATAAAGCATAAGGATTTGGGGTACAACAATGAGGCATTACTTTTCTTGCGCGTGCATGGCAATACCGATGTAATAAAAGGTTTCGCAGCGTTTAAGAATGAACTATTAACCAATCCTTTGATTTCGATTGTCGCCACTTCCAACGCAGTCCCAGGCGCAGGCTTCTCGCACGGTGAATCTGAAACGATTGACCGAAACGGGAAGTCAATTCAACTGAGTACGGCAAGGCTTCGAACCGATTCGGATTACTTCGCTGCCTATGGAATCAATCTGATGGAAGGTAGAAATTTTACCTCGGAAGCTGCTAAAGACACCATTCAACCCATAATCATAAATGAAGCAGCGGTACGAATGGCAGGATGGGAATCTCCGCAAGCGGCAATCGGCAAACCGTTTCGAATCGGAGGAACATATGGAGAAGTAATCGGAGTCGTTCAGAATTTTCATTTCGCTTCACTTCACGACCGCATAGAGCCATTGGCGATCTATCCCGTTGGTGAACGGTTTTCCAGGATCACGATAAATCTGAATCATTCAGAATCAAGCGCTGCCATTGTGTGGTTGGAAAGAACGTGGAGGAGGCATTTTCCATCCTCACTCCTTGACTATGATTTTGTTGACCGCCAGATCGGAGAACAATATTGGGCAGAAGAACAGTTCTCGAAAATTGTTTTGAGTTTCTCTTTTATGTCGCTGGTGATTGCCTGCCTTGGTCTATACGGTTTAGTATCCTATGCTGCTACGCAAAAAGTAAAGGAGATCGGTATTCGAAAAGTTCTGGGTGCTACGATAAATAGCATAATAGTACTGTTGTCCGGAAGCTATTTTATGCTACTTGGCATCTCTTTATTCATTTCTGTTCCTATCGCATATTATATGATGAGCCGATGGCTGGAAAACTTTGCCTATCGCACAAGCATATCCTGGTGGATGTTTGTTGTGGCAGGTTCTATGGTGATTGCAATCGCATTGATAACAGTAAGTGTTCAGGCCATTAAAGCAGCCCTGATGAACCCGGTGAAGAGTTTAAGATCGGAATAATGTTAAGCAAACATGAAAATCAATCCTGCAAAACGCCCTCTTCAATTCCTTCGCTGGTTTTGACCGCTTTCCAAAAGATGGCACAAAAGGAAGACCTGAAAAAGTTATTGAAGACATCACAAATGATATTTCCACTGATTTTAATAAAGTTTTCAAAGAATTTAATGCACTACCGCTAACAATGTGGAAATTCCGGCGTAATTGACCACCTAATTCCGGGCCAAATTAACCACCCTAAGTTATCTCCAGAAAGTGAAATTTTTGCAGGTCATTTTTACAGTTATAAAGTTGGTTAATTAAGCATTGCCTTCGGTATCTTTTTTATTCCATTTTCTTCGTAGCGATTCTCCCTTTAGTTCCACTCTGTGTGCGTTATGTACGATCCGGTCTAACACGGCATCGGCCACGGTCTTTTCACCAATTATATCATGCCATTGCTTAACCGGTACCTGCGAAGTAAATATAGTGGATCGTTTCCCATGTCGATCTTCGATAATTTCTAAAAGGGTTAATCGACTGGGATGGTCAAAAGGCTGTATACCGAAATCATCAATGATAGGTAGGTCCTGTCGTTCAATACGAGCCATTTCTTTAATAGCCGAACCATCGGCCTTATTCAATCCTTAAAACAAAAACTAGGTTCGGCAGTTTATGGTGAAAGTCAAATTACTTCCTTGGATTTCCTTTCTTGTTGTCAGGTTCTAACAATGGTTTTTGTTGCCTCTTTTTCCTGAATTTTCCACCGAATTTTGCCTCAAGTTTGCCTCAAATCCTCTGCGTTCTTGTCGAGTAGCCACAAAATTGCCACATGAATACAAAGGGTAAGGGCAAGGACAATTCCGTATTTGAACCACTGTCCTTCTGGTGGGACATAGTTTCCTTTAACAAGGTTGTTCCGTCAGTCAGCCGGGTTGAAACTGATCCATTCCAACAACAAATCGAAACACAAAAATTTCTTCGGGAAAGCGGCGTGCAGCACAAGTCGTGGAGTCCCTTTGCAGAAGGCAAAAACGATCTGTTTAAAAAATGAATTGCTCGCCTCCATTGGAACAAAGTATAACAAATCTATCGCACAAATAGTCCTTCGATGGCTTACACAAAGGCGTAGTTGCAATTCCGAAATCAGTGCGTAAAGAAAGGATCGAGGAGAAGTTCAACATTTTTGATTTCCAACTCAGCGATGAAGACATGCGCGCCATTGAGACACTCGATCAAAAAGTAAGCACCTTTTTCGATCACCGCAACCCGGCCAATATTAAATGGCTTGCCAGCAGAAACTCGATTTGTAATTCATACAGAAAGAACACGATACCCCTCATACATTGACAAAATGAAAAAACTATCAATCGGAATTACCTTGCTCCTTTTCGCAGGCTGCTTCCACGCTTAACAAACAATTCATCAAAGCGCAGTGCCTGAGATTCGAACAGCATCCGGAATTGTGCGGGGAGTGACGGAAGGAGATGTCTCGACCTTTAAGGGCATTCCTTATGCAGCACCATCAGTCGGCGCGATTTGATACTTTTTTAAAGACTTTCAGTCTGTGTGCTGAAAATGATGTTTTGAATCAGTTTCATAAATCAAATCATCGAGAAGAATACGGTTTAGCACTCCGATACATATCTCAGTATTACTAATATTTGTGTTGATAGCCACACTATTATTGTCATAGGGACCGTACGTCTGTTCATCAGTAACCGAAAACAGTCCGACTGTGGGTGTTTTCACCGCACTGGCTAAATGCATAATCCCACTGTCAGCGCCAATAAACACGTCAGTGTTTGCAATTAATGATCCTATTTGACGAACATCTTTGCTGTAGAATGTTGGCGCTTTGAATGATAAATTTGAAAGATTTTGAATAGGCAGGACTTCAATAATATTGAACCGTGGATACTGATTTTTCAATCTTTGAAGAAAATTCTCCCACCATGATGCCGGATAGCATTTGTCACCGGTAGCATAGGTAAATAAGCAAATAGTTTTATTATCATTCTTCACTAATTCCCTTAAGATTTTTTTTCCGTCAGAAATTTCAAGAGGAGTTAATTTCAGATCTAACGACGGGATTGGTCTGTCCTTTTTGCTGATGCCTAACTTTGACAAATAATTTCTTAATGCGTAGACGGGATATTTTGCATTGTGTACATGGTCCCTGGATGGAGCACCCTGAGCAACGTCTCCAAAGAATTTATACTTCGAATTGGCAAATTGAACTGCCAGCTTACCGGATGAAGAACTTTTCTCGACGTTAATCACAATATCGTATTGCTGTCTCTTGATTAATATCCATGATAGAACGTATTCTATTAAATGTTGAAAAGGCTTTCTTGGTAGTTGAATTATGGAATCAATATCTTCATAATTTCTAAATAGAATGGGCGCCAGATTGCCCTTTACAAACAAATCAATTTTACAGTGTGGAATAAGAGCCGAGACTTCTTGCAGAAGAGGCGTAATTAATAGTAGATTCCCTAATCTATGATTAGGTCTGCAGATCAGAACTTTCTTTATATCAATTTTAACATTCGGTCGCCTTGGCGGAATAGTAGAATCCGCAAGGTTTCTAGTTATGCCGCGCATTAAGACCCTTCTGTAGTTGTTTATGCCCTTTAGAAAATTCATGCCTTTAAAAACTTTCTTATGCCAAGAATTGAGCGATAACTCACGACAAACGATTGACTCGATAGGCCCCTGCTCTAAATTGGCCTAGTTTTTCTCCTTCGCGGACAGGACCATGTGGCTAAAAATCAACATCCAATGTAGTTGGTCAGTAATGACGAACTCGGTGTTGTTTATTATTTGAGGGTGAACCAGTAGGTACCGCGTATTCCAAAAAAATTGGCTTTGATCTTCTCAGCACCTGCTTCGCCTATTCCATGCTGATAAAAGAAGGTCGTTTCAAGATTATTTTTATTCTTCAATCGATGCTCCAGACCCAGGCTAATATTCAGTAGTCCTGGATATATCTTCACCTTATTTATTTTAGTAGAAACGGTCAGCCGGGCATCAGGATTTGCATCGACGCCATGCTCGTATTCAAAAACCTGACAGGTATAAATTTGCGATGTATAGCCAAAGCCTCCAACCCAACCTGTTTTCATGCTAATCGGATAGCGATATTTCAAGTTTATCGGAACTTCCAACATCCAAGAGTCAACCTCCGCATCTAGCAATGGACCTAAAGTATTATCAACATTTGGCAATTGACCTATTAGATCCTTTCCGGAGGTTTCATAAAAACGTTGCGAAAATTTTACTCCGGTTTCAACACTAATGGAGGGAGATAATATGAAATCGGCTATTGCACCTCCGCTATAATCAATTTTGGAAGCTCCACCGTTGTATAGTCCATGACTTAACTCAAAAATGGGACCCACGCGTATCCCTATGCCTCTTTGATAATGCTTTTCGAGGGCACGCAAAGTCTCTGTCGACAGTTCCTGTTTGTTAGTATTGAATGTTTCTGAGTTTTTTATGATGGCGTGAGCGCTTGCCCTTCCTTGTGGCTTTGGTGAGATTCGTTCAGTATTAAAGTTTGAGTAACCCTTTTGTGATCGCGCTGTAGGAGAGGATGAGCTTTCCTGTGCATATGCATAATTTGATAACGCCTCATATGAATTGGACTGATATGTTTGAAGATCCTTTTGCATCTTGCGTAAGGCGTCTTCAAGGCTTTCAATTCGCTGGACCAGGACGAGAGAAGAAGCAGAAAAAGATGGGTTCGCTTTCGATTCTGTTACACGCACTGTGTCAGGCGGCAAATTTTTTAAAATAGTTATTTCCCGAACCAGGTCTTTTATTTGCTCCTGTTGAGCGGTGACTTCAGCTACATTTTGTTTTAACAATGTGTTTTCTGTTTGGCTTAAATACCACTGACTTCCCACGATGATAAGTGTGCATAAAGCCATTCCCGAAGTAATCAATAGTTCTGTGCCGTATCGGGAATACCAGGGCCATGCGCTTGCCCCAGCCATTTTATGATGAAGGGCTGTCAGTGCAGAAGGATCGAATCCCTTATCCTCGTATTCTCCTACTTTTTGTTTTATGATATCGTCAAACTGCTTGTCATCCATTTTTCTCATGCTTTAACTTTTCTGTCTGCTCCGTGATCAATATTCTTTTCAGCTTGTTGCGTGCTATGGCAAGATTTGATTTTGTAGTGCCGACGCTTATGTTAAGCTGATTGGCGATCTCTTCATGTTTAAATCCTTCAATTACATAAAGGTTAAATACCATACGATAAGAAGGAGGAAGCAATTGTATGGCCGCAATAATGTCTTGTTCACCCAATTTATCAAATACAGTTTCGGCCGAACTTTCATACTGGACGTGAGAGATATCCAGGCTCTGATAGTGTTTTTCATTTCTTCTGAAATAATCGATGGCAGAATTGATCATAACCTTCCGCAACCATCCTTTAAAGGATAAGCCTGGCGAGTACTTATCGATCTTAGAAAGAATTTTAATAAAGCCATCATTCAGGATTTCAATAGCTTCATCACGTGAGCGTGAATATCGGAGGCAAATGCCCATGCTGTAAGCATAATACTGCCTATATAGTCTGTCCTGACTACTTCGATCACCCCTCCGGCATGAATCGAGAAGCTTATATAGTTCTATATCTTCTATAGGTCGGCAAAGTTCTATTGCAACGACATCACGCAGCAAATATTGAAAAGGTTGGTTCGAAAAAATTTAAATTTTGTAACCCACCAATTCATACTTCGCTACGTGATGACAGACAATAAAACATGGTAATATGAACAAGTTAAGATCTTTGACCGTGACTATGGTCATCCTGGTGATCATAATAGTTTCCTGTAAGGAGGACGACCCTGGCACTAAGATTTTTGATATGGACTATATGTCTCATATCTACCCTGAGAATTTTGTAGGTACAATCAATAATCAATTTCTCGTGTTGACACCGGGATCTACTTTTATTTACACTGGTGAAACAGAGGAAGGAACAGAAAGGGTGGAGGTTGAGGTGTTGTCGGAGACACGGGTTGTGATGGGAATCATTTGTGTGGTTGTCCGCGATAGGGAATTTCTTGAAAATGAGTTGATCGAAGATACGCACGACTGGTTTGCGCAGGATAAAGACGGCAATGTTTGGTACTTCGGGGAAGAAGTTGACAATTATGAGGATGGTGTAATTGCCAATCACTATGGCTCATGGGAGGCCGGTGTAGATGGCGCGCAACCTGGCATCATTATGCTTGGAAATCCGGTTATAGGATTGCAATACCGGCAGGAGCTTTACAGTGGCGAGGCGGAAGACCAGGGAGAAGTCGTTGGCAACAACGAGTCCGTCACAGTAGCCGCAGGGACTTTCAATGGATGCCTTAAAATCAAAGAGACAAATCCGCTTGATCCCGAGGTTCTGGAATACAAGTACTACGCAAATGGGGTGGGCCTGGTTAAAGTTGAAATAATTCAGAACCCACTGGAGACAGAGGAATTGGTTTCATTCAATATCAAATAGCCTCAATGGAAATTACCGGGCTCAATTCCGTGGGCTTTATTTCAGATTGTTCGAGTAAATCGAGCAGGAAACTGTCATCCGGTATCATGCTATTTTGCGCATTCCTCCTGGTGTCACTGAATACATTTAGTCAGAGGGTAACAATAAGCGGTTACGTCCAGGATGTGAATACAAAAGAAGTATTAATCGGGGCAAATATTTATGAGGCCCGTTTGCAAAAAGGAACAGCAACAAATCAATATGGCTTTTATAGCCTAACGCTACCCGCGTCAGACACGCTGAATGTTATTT
>JAICGJ010000211.1 GCA_025923195.1 Chryseolinea sp. | reverse complement strand
TCAAACTCAGGAAATCGCGTTGCAGACTTTGCTTGCCTCGGAAAAAAAAGACAAGGCTGTGCAAGAAATTCTTGAGCAACGAAAAAGATTGAAACAGGAACTGCTGCAACTTTCAAGTACCGAGCAAGTGTATCCTTCCGATGCCAACTTCCTGCTGGTTAAAATGAAAGATGCAAGGGGAACCTACCGATATCTCATGGATCAAAAAATTATTATTCGTGATCGTTCACAAGTGACACTATGTAAAAATTGTGTAAGGATCACAGTTGGAACACCAACTGAAAATGAAAGTCTTATTGCTGCATTAAAAAGCTATGAAAAAAGTATTGTTTATTGATCGCGATGGTACCCTGATCATCGAACCAGAGGATCAGCAAATCGATAGCCTGGAAAAACTTGAATTCATTCCGGGCGTGTTTTCATATTTAAGCAAGATCGTCGACGAAACAGACTTTGAACTCGTCATGGTTACCAATCAAGATGGCTTAGGCACGGCAAGTTTTCCGGAAGAGACCTTCTGGCCAGCTCATAAAAAAATTATGAAGGCTTTTGAGAATGAAGGCATCCGGTTTTCGGAAGTTTGTATTGACCGGTCACTACCCCACGAAAACAAACCAACCCGTAAACCTGGCGTGGGAATGCTTACGAAATATTTTGCTGGCGACTACGATCTCAAGAATTCCTTTGTAATCGGTGATCGCGTTACGGACGTTGAACTGGCCAAAAACCTGGGTGCGAAGGGAATACTGATCAATAATGGCAGCCTCTCTGCCGCCATTGACAACAGCGGTCTCAAAGACAGCTGTGCCATTATAGCGCCCGACTGGAGTGCAATCTACAGGCATCTCGTCAGTCCGGATCGACGGGCCTCTGTAACCCGAACAACAAAAGAGACCAATATTAAAATTGACATCAATCTTAACGGTGGTGGTAGAGCAAGCATTGCGACAGGATTGGGATTCTTCGACCACATGCTGGACCAGCTTTCAAGACACGGCAACATCGATCTCAATATCCGGGTGCAAGGCGACTTGCATATCGACGAGCACCACACAATTGAAGATACTGCCCTGGCCCTGGGTGAGGCATTTTTAAAGGCACTTGGTGATAAACGCGGAATAGAACGTTATGGCTTTTGTCTGCCGATGGACGATTGTCTGGCGCAAGTTGCTGTGGATTTCGGAGGACGCCCGTGGCTTGTATGGGAAGCAGAATTTAACCGTGAAAAGATTGGTGAAATGCCAACGGAAATGTTTCATCATTTTTTCAAATCATTTTCCGATGCTGCAAGATGCAATCTAAACATCAAAGCAGAGGGAACGAATGAGCACCATAAAATTGAATCCATATTCAAAGCATTTGCCAAGGCGTTGAAAATGGCCATCAGGAAAGAAGGAAATTTATTACCATCGACAAAAGGCGTATTGTAATCATGAGAGTGGCCATCATTAAATACAACGCCGGAAACATCCAGTCTGTTTCATTTGCACTCGAACGGCTCGGAGTCGATTTTTCGATTACAGAGGATTCAGAGGAAATCCAGCGTGCGGAAAAAGTAATCTTCCCCGGTGTCGGCGAGGCAAGCACAACGATGAATTATCTAAAGAGCAGGAATCTTGATCGAATTATTGTTTCACTCAGACAACCAGTGCTGGGCATTTGCTTAGGCATGCAGTTGATGTGTAAATATTCAGAAGAGAACAATACCGAATGTCTTGGAGTTTTTCCTGAGGAAGTCAAACGCTTCTTGCCTCTTAGGGATATGAAAGTGCCACACATGGGGTGGAACAACCTGCTGCTTAAGGATGGGTGGTTGGATCCGGCCATCAACTGCCTCTATGCTTACTTTGTGCACAGTTATTATGTTCCCGTAAATCCGTTTACATCCGCTGTCACTGAGTATATCAATCCATTTAGTGCGGCGTTGCATCACAAAAACTTCTACGCAGTTCAATTCCATCCGGAGAAATCGGCAGTAGCAGGGGAGTTAGTTCTGAAGTCATTTCTGAACTTATAATTATGAATTATTAATTGTAAATTCTGAATTACGGTGAAATTCAAAGTTTAAACCTAAAAAGAGAACAACCATCAAATGCGAATTATTCCGGCAATTGATATCATCGATGGAAAATGCGTAAGGCTTACCCAAGGTGATTACACACAAAAAAAGATCTACAACGAAAATCCTGTGGATGTCGCGAAAGAATTTGAAGATGCAGGGCTTCGTTATTTGCACCTGATAGACCTTGATGGTGCGAAGGCCGGAAGCGTAATAAACTGGAAAGTCGTGGAAGCCATTTCATCCAACACCGGAATGATCATCGACTTTGGAGGCGGTATAAAAAATGATTCGGAGGTGGAGCGCCTTTTTAATTTGGGTGTTGAACAGGTAAATATCGGTAGCGTAGCAGTCAGGAATCCGGAGAAAATTGTTGAATGGATAAAAAAGTTTGGCGCTGAAAAAATCGTTCTCAGTGCTGATACTAAAAATGAAAACATCGCCATCAGTGGCTGGCAGGAGGACTCAGCGATCCTAATCACTGATTTTCTTAAGGACTTTATTCAAAGAGGCATTGAATATGTAACGTGTACTGACATCGAAACCGACGGTATGTTGACGGGACCTAATATCGAACTATATAAAAAAATTCTGCTGAGTTTTCCACAACTGAATCTGATCGCAAGCGGCGGCGTAAGCTGCATAGAAGACTTGCATGAGCTTAGACAAATTGGTGTGGATGGCGTAATTGTGGGGAAAGCTATCTATGAAGGACGAATTAAACTAGAACAGCTAGGTATGATGAGCCAGTAATGCAGGTTCACGCAAAGCGCGCAAAGATAAATGCGCAAAGGGACAAAGTATGAAGTAAATTATGAGTGAGAACGAAATATCATATAAGATAATCGGTGTTGCCCTTGAACTACATAAAAATATTGGTCCTGGGCTGCTTGAGTCCGTTTACGAGCATGCGCTTTATTATGATTTAAAGCAGGCCGGTTTGAATGTAGCTTGCCAGGTTCCGATGCCTTTCATTTACAAAGAAGTAAAAATGGACGTTGGGTATCGAATAGATATTATAGTCGAAGGTAAAGTTTTGATCGAAGTAAAATCTGTTGATGCCCTGGCACCAGTTCATTTCGCGCAGACACTAACATACTTGAAATTATCAGGTCTCAAACTTGCGCTTCTAATTAATTTTAATGTCAAAATTCTAAAAGGATCAATTCACAGGATAGTCAACAATTTATAGCCCTGCGTACTTTGCGGTCTGCCCTTTGCGAACTTTGCGTGAAACTCGGAAACCCTAAAATCTACAATCGAAAGTGTTAACGAAACGAATCATTCCTTGCCTTGACATCAAAGACGGTCGCACCGTGAAAGGTGTCAACTTCATCAACATCCGGGATGCTGGCGACCCGGTAGAGCTGGGTGCGGAGTATGCCAGGCAGGGCGCCGATGAATTAGTATTTCTCGATATCTCTGCCACAAACGAGGAGCGAAAAACCCTTGCGGATCTTGTGAGGGATATTGCCCGTCATATTAACATTCCCTTCACGGTTGGCGGAGGTATTACCTCGGTCGGCGATGTTGCTCCGCTTTTAGAAGCAGGCGCGGACAAGGTAAGCGTGAACTCCTCCGCAGTGAAAAATCCAGCACTCATTGACGAGCTATCCAAAGCATTTGGTTCACAATGCATCGTTTTAGCCATCGATGCCCGAAAGATGGAAAATCAATGGATCGTACACACCCATGGAGGCAAAAAACCATCCGACAAGAAATTGTTCAGCTGGGCCAAAGAAGGGCAGGAAAGGGGCGCAGGTGAGATTCTATTTACAAGTATGGATCACGACGGCACAAAGATGGGGTTTGCAAATGATCCGCTGGAGAAACTTCATAATTCATTAAGTATACCGGTAATTGCATCCGGTGGAGCTGGCGAGATGGGACATTTCATAGATGCATTTCTGATCGGTAAGGCCGATGCTGCATTGGCTGCAAGCATTTTTCATTTTGGTGAAATAAAAATTCCTGAGCTAAAACAGTATCTACACAGAAGAAATATTAACGTCAGAATGTAAAAGATCCAAAATTGAAGGTATTCAAATCAAAACAGAAAAGACCGACCTGATATGGCACAAGATAAAATTGACTTCTCCAAGAGCGACGGCCTCGTACCGTGCATCGTGCAGGACGAGTCAACAAATAAGATATTAATGCTGGGCTTTATGAACGAAGACGCGTATGTCAAAACCCTTGAGGAAAAAAAAGTGACATTCTTCAGCCGGAGCAAAAAACGTCTATGGACGAAAGGCGAAACCTCCGGAAATTTTTTATGGCTATCAGAAATCCTCGTTGACTGTGATCAGGATACTTTGTTAATAAAAGCAAGGCCGGCTGGACCTGTTTGTCATACCGGTGCGGATACATGTTTTGGCGAACGAAACAATCAATGGAACCTGAATTCTCTTGAAGCGATAATAAAAGATAGAAAAGCTAATCCCGTGAAGGGTTCTTACACTACCAGCTTGTTTGATGCAGGTATTAATAAAGTCGCGCAAAAAGTAGGCGAAGAGGCTGTGGAACTTCTTATCGAAGCAAAAGACGACAACAAAGAACTTTTTCTTAATGAAGCGGCCGATCTCATGTATCATTATCTGGTCTTATTGACGGAAAAGGGATATGCTTTGGAGGATGTACTGGCAATCTTACAAAAACGCCACAAATAAAGAATTTCAGATTTTAGATTGTAGTGGATTTTAGATTGAGGCTCGATTGTCGTATGTGCGCAAGTTCTTTCCTCGCCCCAATAATCTTACAAATTTTCAATCCTACAATCTTTCAATTTTTCATCAAGCCAGCAAATCCCACAGTATTTCAACTGGATGAAATGCCTTTCTTGAAGTCCCGTCTTTAATCTGATGCCGGCAGCTCGTTCCCGCCGCGGCAATTATTACATCCTCGCGTTGTTTTCGTATAGTTGGAAAAAGTACAAGCTCACCGATCTTCATAGAGAGGTCATAGTGCTCCTTTTCATAGCCGAACGATCCGGCCATCCCACAACACCCTGATGGAATGAGATGAACTTCATTGCTTCCCAGACGTGTCAGGATCTTTTTTACAGGTACGAGTGACGAAAGGGCCTTCTGCTGACAATGGCCATGGAGTTTAATGAGTGACTTCCTTTCCTTAAATAATTTCGGGTCGATACGATCGGCGTCAAGTTCCTTTGCCAGGAACTCCTCGATCATAAAGGTGTTGATAGCAATACGTTTGGCGTTTTCTTTTTCTTCACCGCGCAACAGATCGGGATACTCATCGCGGAAAGTCAGGATCGCCGAAGGTTCGACGCCGATAAGAGGGGTATCCGCTGTGATAACGTCCTTGTAGATCGACACATTCTTTTTTGCCAGTCTTCGGGCTTCCTCCAGTAATCCTTTGGAGAGAAAACTTCTCCCCGACTCTGCATGAGAAAGGTACCTGACTTCATATCCCAATTTGTCGAGTAGTTTAACCGTTGTAATACCGATTTCTGCCTCGTTAAAATTCAGCAGCTCATCTATAAAAATATAAACTGTTCTGACTGGATTCTTTACAGTAGGCTTGAAGTTGTTTTTGAACCATTTTTCCCATGTCACCGGCGATATATGAGGCATGCTTCGTTCCTTGGCGAAACCGATAACGGACTTGGCTATGGCCGACGTCACTTTATTCCCAAATACAATATTATAACCCCAGGGCATTAGCGATGCGAGCTTCATTCCCCTGGCGAAATTGCCAATCAGGCGACTGCGAAATGGTATCCCCCTATCCTTGTAGTATTGATACTGCCATTCCTGTTTCAGTTTAGCAAGATCAACGTTCGAAGGACACTCGGATTTGCAGCCTTTGCAGCTTAGGCAAAGATCCATCACTTCCTTTATTTCATCGTGCGCAAAGGGATTGGCTTTGTCCGAACGGGTGAGCATTTCACGAAGTATGTTGGCCCGCGCTCGCGTCGTATCTTTTTCATTGAGCGTGGCCATATAACTGGGGCACATGGTTCCTCCGCTGACCTCAGTTTTTCGGCAGTCGCCTGAACCATTACATTGTTCAGCGGTTCGCTGGATCCCCATCGTATCCGAGAAATCCAATATCGTATCAAATTGTCTTGTAACTTGATTTCTTTCATACCTGAGAAACGTATCCATGGGAGGCGTGCCTACGATTTTTCCAGGATTGAAAATATTATTCGGATCCCAAACTCTCTTTAGCTCTTTGATCAACTCGTAGTTATGAGAACCAATCATCTTCGGTATAAATTCGCCTCGTAGCCTTCCATCGCCATGTTCGCCTGATAATGATCCATCATATCTTTTAACAATGGTGGCAGTTTCCTCTGCCATAGTTCGAAAGAGGGTAACACCATCTGCTTTTTTAAGATCGAGTATTGGACGCAAATGTATTTCTCCCGAGCCCGCATGCGCATAATGCACACTGTACAGGCCATGTTTTTTTAGCAATGCATTTATATCGGCGATAAAGTTCGGTAGATCCTGCACGTCCACAGCGGTGTCCTCTATAACCGGAACAGGCTTCTCATCTCCTGGTACGTTCGACAACAGACCCAGGCCAGCCTTGCGGAGCTCCCATACTTTTTTGATCTTGTCACCGCTAACGATGGGGTATGAATAACCAAGACCACTGGCTTTCAAATCCACGATCAAGGCTCGCGCATCGCTTTCCGCCTGTTCTTCACTGTCACGAGTAATTTCGGTCACTAGAATTGCCTTGGGATCCCCTTCAATGAAGAAACGATTTTCGACCTGGCCGCGATTCCTTTTTGTAGCTTCAAAAATATAGTGATCCATCAACTCAACGGCTGAAGGTCTGTGACGAAGTGCCACCAGATTGGCGCGCAACGATTCATCTACACTATGACAGTGAATGCAAACCAGCTTTTTGTGGGGAGGATCCAGTCGGCTCAATTTTATTTTCGCCTCTGTTATAAAGGCAAGGGTCCCTTCAGAGCCAGCAATAAGGCTGCAGAAATTAAAACGTCCTCCATCGGGAGTAAAGGGCTGCATTCTTAGCAGCATATCAATTGCATAGCCAGTATTTCTTCGCGCAATCGACGCTTTTGGAAACTCCTTTTCAATTGATGCCCTGTTTTTTGGATTGCACAACATGGCATTGATATGACTATATAATTTCGATTCCAACTCTCCCCCACCACGGACCTTTTCGTGAAAGCCACTGGCATCCATAGAACTGAACAAAACTTTTGTACCGTCGGATAGAAATGCCCTTACTTCTAGCAAGTGTTCGCGTGTGCTGCCGTAAACCACTGAATTCGAACCGCAGGAATTATTCCCGATCATGCCGCCGATCATCGCACGATTAGCCGTAGAGGTTTCAGGTGCAAAAAAAAATCCCAAGGGTTTCAGACGCTGGTTCAAATCATCCCTCACAATTCCGGGCTGAACAATTGCCCATCCCTCCTTTTCGTTGATCTCGATAATTTCCTTGAAATACTTGGAAACATCCACCACAATTCCGCCCCCAACCACCTGGCCTGCTAATGAGGTACCCGCCGTTCTGGGTACCAGAGATGTTCTTTTTTCGTTAGCAAATTTTATCAGGGTAACGATGTCCTTTTCGTTTTTTGGGACTGCCACGGCCTGCGGTACTTCACGGTAGGCAGATGCATCCGTTGCATACAATCTCCTCGTAGTCTCGTCCGTGAAGAATTCACCATCCAGGGCGCTTTCTAAAGCTCCAAAATTCATGCGCCAAAACTAGCTAAATCCTCGCTATCTCTTGAACGCTAAGTGGCCCGTATTGGAAAAAATTTGCAAACAAAGATCACCACTTACGTTTGAAATCGTTAATTGGGTAGATCACAGCAGCAAGCAGTACGGCAAACACGACTATCGATGTTGCCAATAATCCAGCGTTTTTTCATTAGTTTCCGTTTAGTGGGTTTATGAAAATTAGATTGGCGGAGGATATTGGTTACACCGACCTCTCTGATTTTTGACAGCTTGAGGTTCAGATCTCGTCTTCGGTGATCCACTTCCCAACAACAGGGGGTTCATATCTGTGCATCTCTTCAAGCAGCTGTGAAATGTTATCGCTTATCAATAACATTCCTTGATTTATCTCCCTTAGAAATTGCTTCTCGACCATGGTTTTAATAAGCATGGTAAGATGGTCGTAGTAGCCATCGATATTTAGGAGGCCGATGGGTTTCCTATGTAAGCCAAGTTGAGCCCAGGTAAGTACCTCGAAAAGCTCCTCCATCGTTCCAAATCCTCCTGGCAGCGCAATAATGCCATCGCTCAGGTCGTGCATTTTGGTTTTTCTTTCGTGCATGCTCTCCACCATTACAAGTTCTGTCAGGCCTTCGTGGGCAATTTCTTTCGAACTCAGGAAATGAGGCAATACGCCTATGACTTCTCCCCCGGCCATTAACGCTGCATCTGCCACGGCACCCATAAGCCCGACTTTGGCACCACCGTAGATTATTTTTATTTTGCTTTGTGCCAGAGTTTGTCCCACCAGCATTGCTTGCGTTTGATATATGTCATCCGACCCAAAGCTGGATCCACAAAAAACAGCGACACTTTTCATGTTGGTTTAATTGCAAAGTTTGGATTCGGCCAAGGTAGCAATTTAGTAATTGGGTGAAGCATCGAAAGCAAAGGATAACGAATTGATACTACTTAGTGATCCGAAAAGATTTTAGTCCATCGATCCAGCGTATAATAATATCTGGCATTTCATCAGGCGCCCGACTTTTTCCTGATTTCGCAGAACAACCAGTTAACGTCAGTAGATGAATCCGATAGAAAATTTTCGAGGTAGGTCATTTGGATGTTATTGCCCTGTCATTCGTTTGACCAATTCAAAAAAAGCTCGTTTTCTTTCGGACTTGATGCTCCAGTCCACAGGCACGCTTTGATATCCGTCTTCAAATTTTTCGTCCTTCATGCGATAATCGAAATACCCCCATGAAGCATGTTCACTTGTGGCTGCGACGAAATGATTGTAAGGTTTTTCAAAGTCAAAATGATCGTCTTCGTTTATAACGATAGGGTTATTGCTATATGCGGACCGTGCTCTGACCATCTTTACAAGGTTCGCCAGTTGGTCTGCTTTGGGAACGCCGTTGCCGTGAATGAGCACGAAGTCAGCCACTTTCAGGACGCTGTCAGTCGGGACCGCACCACCGATAAAACTGGTTGACACCAGGAGTCGCCTTCCATTACTTTCAATCGATTTGGCCAAGGTGATAAGCTCATGTACACGTTTGGAGTCAAGTATAGGATGATCATACGGATCCACCGTGTTGTTTTTTGCAATGTTATTGATATCACATTCGTTGTTTATCTCGATGATCACATTGCGAAACCCGTTATCGAGTACCCACTGCGTGGCTAATCGCACAGCATTTTTTACTGCAGCTTCATCTCTCACGTTCTGATCCTGTCCAAAATAGAAATAACCGAGAATGACAATCATCCCTAATTCGTCTGCTCGATTCAAGATACGGGTGAGCCGAGTCAGATATTTTTCATCGAGGGTACCATCCTGCTTAAACGCTGAATTCAACCAATTTTGTTTTTTCGCACTGTAACCGAATGGGCTACCTCCCTGGAGGTTCAACGTAAATGCAAGCAAGCCATGTCTCCGCCAGTCTGCCATTGCGGCAACAAACTCATTCGTGTTCCTCTCGGGATCCCAAATCTTAGTGTCCGGATATTGCCAGAAAGACTGCGTTTCTGGATTATAATCATCGAAAATACCTTGGACCATCCTTGAATTAGGCAACAGACCCTCCAATCTCATTCCGTTGAACGTCTTACCTTTTAAGGTAATTTCTCCATTGATATGAAAGTCCTCACCTATTATGGCAACTTCTGTATTTCTTTTTTGCGCTTCCGTTACAAGCGTAAAGGTTGAGATCAAAATAGTCAGCAGCGTAGAGTTGATGAAAAGGGATGATTGAGGAGTCATATACTTTAAAGTCGGTTTGGTATCTTAGAATTTCAGATCTGCATACACACCGCTAATACGGGTCCTGCATGAAAGTTTGCCTCTTAATG
>JAICGJ010000210.1 GCA_025923195.1 Chryseolinea sp. | reverse complement strand
TCAGCGTATTGGGTATCATATTGATCAAAGGCAATTTAATCCTGTTGCCAGGATCTACGGACCCCGAGCGTTTGGAGAATTCAAATTGTGGCGCGGTTTTTCCCCGCGGGCCGAAGTGGAGGTGATGAATACTAATCTTCCTCCTGCAACGCGTGGTCAAAGCGTTGATCCGGAGCACCGGGAATGGGTATGGGGTGCATTTGCTGGTATTAAAAAGGAATACAAGTTTTTTAAGAATATCAAGGGAACCGCGCTAGTGATGATGCGGCTGTACAATCCGGACCATAAAAGTCCGTATAGCGATGTAGTTAATGTCCGTTTTGGTTTCGAGTTTCCGATGAGGAAGAAGAGTTAACCGTTATCCGTTATCCGACGGCAACTCCGATATTCGTCATTCGACATACACCACTCATTTACCGCATTTGGGTCATTCGTCAGCGCTCTTTGCCGTAAATTGAGAATTAACCCCATTTCACGCAAAGCTCGCAAAATGTTCGGCGAAGTTCGCGAAGAGAGTGAGCGGAAAAAAAGACGCAGACGAGTTATTAGGACCTCGTTATCCGTACGCCCACTTCACCATTATTTATACTTTGAGTATTACTGCCTTTGCGTCATCCCTCAGCACCCTTTGCGTGAAACCATAAGTAAAATAGTTCACGCAAAACGTTAAGATTAGCCCGAAAGCTTAAGTAATTTAAAAAGAAATCATCAGAACTGCAGAAGGAATTTTTACTACTATTATTTGATACCGGTAACTTAGATACTTACGCACTTCAACACTTCAACACTTTATCACAACCTAAAATATTCCTTCGCATTATTATAACAAACATCCTGCACGATCTTGCCAACCCAATCGAAATTATCGGGCAGTTCTCCGTTTTCTATATCACGACCTAAAAGATTACAAAGAATCCGTCTAAAGTACTCGTGACGAGGATAAGATAAAAAGCTCCTTGAATCAGTCACCATCCCAACAAACCTCGACAACAATCCCATATTTGAAAGCGTATTCATTTGCCGCTCCATGCCATCCTTCTGATCCATGAACCACCACCCCGAACCCCACTGCATCTTGCCGGGAACGCCCAGACTAAAGTTGCCCAGCATGGTAGCAAAGATGTCGTTGTCGGAGGGATTGATATTATAGATAATGGTCTTGGTCAATTGGTCGGTATCATCCAGCTGATTAAAGAACTTTGACATCCCCTGCGCCTGAGGGTAATCACCAATAGAGTCAAAACCTGTATCCGGACCAAGCTCGCGCAGCATCCGGGAATTATTTCCGCGCAATGCTCCTAAATGGAATTGCTGAACCCAGCCCTTGGCATGATATTGCTTGCAAACTTCACTCAGTACCGCGCATTTCAGTTGAAGAAGTTCATGGTGGTCCAACGCCGTGCCTGAGCGCACTTTCTTAAATGCAGCCGGAGCCTTTGCCATGGCATCAGGTGTGAAATACATGTATTCTAACCCATGATCTGAAGCACGGCATCCCAGGGAATCAAAAAATTCAATGCGGGCTTTAAGCGCAGATATCAGATCTTCAAAAGTTGTAATAGATACGTTGGCGGCCGCGCTCAGCTTCTCAAGATATTGGTTATAGGCTTTCGGATTCTCCGCTGCAAAGGCCTTGTCAGGCCGAAAAGTGGGGAACATTCGTATCCCAGTTTTTTGCTTTGCGAATTGCTTATGGTAGCCTAGGTCATCCGTTGGATCATCTGTTGTGCAGACAACTTCGACTTTCATGCGTTTGAGCAGTGAGAGCACACTAAAATCATCCTGCTGAAGTGCAGCCGATGCCTCATCGTAAATTTCTCTGGCGCTTGTTTCGTCAAGTACCTTCGTGGTGCCGAAATAATTTTTGAGCTCGAGGTGTGTCCAGTGATAGAGCGGGTTGCGCATGGTGTATGGCACGGTTTTGGACCATTCCAGGAATTTTTCGTACGGGGAGGCATTTCCGGTTATGTACCGCTCAGCCACACCGTTTATTCGCATGGCGCGCCATTTATAGTGATCGCCTTCGAGCCATATTTCCGTAAGGTTCTGAAACTTTCTGTTTTCCGCGATATCCTTTGGAGATAAGTGACAGTGATAGTCGAGTATAGCTGCAGGAGCCGCAAATTGTTCGTATAGTTGAATGGAGGCTTCTGTCTCCAACAGAAAATCATCGCCTAGGAACGGCCGTGAAGTCTTGATCATGGTACTATTGTAGATTGTAGATTGTAGATTGACGATTGGCTGCCACTATCTATTGTAAATTTTAGATTGTAGATTGGACCGGTGCACCCAATCTACAATCTAAAATCGTCAATATTGAAACGCTTTACTTCCCACTATCACTTCCTGTTTTTGTTCATCAAAAGTTGCTTTCGTTCCGGAGCGCGCCGCAGCGGTAGTCATGATGCTAGCGATGGAGTGAGAATAGCCGACTTCGATTGGAGCGTTGGGTTCCTTTCTGCTCCGCACGCACTCCATCCAATTCCGCATGTGAGAGGATGTCAGTGAATCACCTCCGGTATTCGCGGACGCTACTACTTTTTCTGCCATTGTAGCAATGTCCATCTCAGGCAAGAGGTTAGCCTGCATCTTCATCGCCTTAGCATGCCGCTCCTCCAAGCCTCCGTGCGGAGAAATCTTGTTCGTATTCAAGTTTAATTCACCGCCGTTAGAATAGTAAATTTCGGCGGGATCTTCTTTTCCGTTATGCATCCGTGATGTAAAGGTGACCTGGAATCCAGAAGTCGCGTCGTTTTGTGGTCCATAGTCAAACACCGCAGTCATCGTGTCCCAATTCTTACGGCCGTCCTTCCATGCATATATTCCACCGTTGGCCACAACGCTGCGCGGATGGCTTAGTTTGCTGAACCAGTGTACTGTATCGATCTGGTGGCTCATCCATTGGCCGGGCATTCCGGAAGAGTATGGCCAGAACAGGCGGAATTCGAGATGCTTCCTCGCATCAAACGGTTCCGGGGGCCTATTCATAATGAAACGCTTCCAGTCGGTGTCAGCTTCTTTCATTTTTTCCACTGCTGCCGGTCTCCTCCAACGTCCTGGCTGGTTGACATTCCATGAAAGTTCAACCATGGTGATAGGGCCAAACTTTCCGCTTTGAATGAAATCGTAGGCTGCATGATAGTTTGACCCGCTTCTGCGCTGTGAGCCGATCTGAACGATCTTCTTGGAATCCTTTACCGCCTTCAATGCAGCACGGTTATCTTCCATTGTTTCTGCAAACGGTTTTTCGGTATACGTGTCACATCCTGCCTTTACAGCTTCAATGGTGTGAAGCGCATGTTGAAAATCCGCCGTGCTGATGATGACCGCGTCGATATCTTTGGTTGAGTATAATTCGTCGTTATTGCGGCAGGCTTTGATATCATGTCCGAATTTTTCTTTCAAATTCGCCTGACCTTCGTCGCGGCGAAGTCTCCAAATATCCGAGACTGCGACCATATCGAAATTACATTCCTTGTAGTGGTTGATAAAGCAAGGAAGCAACGACCCAACGAATCTATCAGAATATCCTACGACACCAACGCGTACACGGTCGTTGGCACCCACGATATTGCCATAACTTTTCGCGCTGAAGCCAAGCGCACCCAGGTAGGTTCCTGTTGCTGCCATAGCGGATCGCTTAATAAATTCTCTTCTGGATTTTTTCATATTTTCAGGCTTTAGGTATAAATCTCTTATAATGGTTGTCGGGAGTGGGTGTTACGGAATAGGGGTGAATTCCTTGATCTTTAGGCTGCGAAACGAAACCTGATCGCCGTGGTCCTGCAGGAGGATATGGCCGCGTTTTGCCATCCCAAAATTTTCATATTCTGCATATTTACTTCTTGCAACCAGCGCATCATAAATGGGCGTTCCGCGCTGATACTCGACCACCTTGTAGCCATTCAGCCAATGTTCCACGCGATTATCGGGGTACACTACAATGCGCCCCCAGTTCCACTCGCCTATCTTGTGTTGCCCGCGGGAATTCTGCACGGCGGGGATAAGGTCGTACAATGATGCCTGCCTTCGGTTCCCCACGGCACCCTGACGCGCGTCAGGATGTTTGGTGTCGTCGAGGATCTGGTACTCCAACCCTATGGCTGAGCCTTTGAATTTTTCATTTTCTTCGACGAAATACTTGACACCGCTGTTAGCTCCTTCAGTGAGTTTAAATTCGAATTGCAGATCAAAGGCAGCAAATTCCTTTTCCGTGATAATGTCGCTGTGTTTGGCATCTGCGGACTGAGATTTTCCCACGCTCAACACACCGTCCTTTGTCTCCCATATTTGATCCGGGAATTTATCCGAGTAGGGCGCACGCCATCCCTTCGATGTTCCATCCCACAATAGCGTGTAGCCGTTTTTTTTCTCCTGTTCGCTCAGGGTGTTGGGCACTAGATTAGCAACAAAAGTTGCATCTGTCGGGTTCGCTTTTAGGTTCTGTGTCTGAAGCCTGATATTCTTAAATCTCACCTGCTTGCCGGCATCCTCTGGCTTACTCACGGAGTGCACCTGAAGAGCGATAAAACCTTTTGGGGTCATATCATCAATCACATGCGCCGATGGAACTCCATTTATAAAAGTCCGCAGCGCGTTACCGATGCACTCAATCCGAACAGTATTCCACTCGCCTTGCTTGAATGCCTTTTTCGCAGCTGGATTATATTCGAGAGGGTAGAGCCACAATCTGCGTGCTTCATCATAGATACCTCCTGTCCAGGCCCGCGCCGATGGATCGATCTCCATTTGATAGCCATGTACCCTTCCGTTTTGATATTCGGCTTTGCTTTCACTTCTGAATTGAATTCCTGAATTGGTACCAGAGTCTATTTTAAACTCCAGCGAGAGAATAAAGTCCCCATATACTTCCTCTGTTACCAAAAAGGAGTTCGGCTCGCCGTGGACCGTTGTTCCCACAATCTCCCCGTTCTTCACTTCGTATTTTGCTTTTCCATTCAATACTTTCCAACCCTTTAGGTCTTTTCCATTGAACAGGTTGATACCATCAGCCTTAGATTGCGCTCGGAGGACAGTCGTGCTGGTGATTAGGAGGCAGAAAATGCTGAAATAATACTTCATAATAGGCATGCTGTTGCTGTGTTTTCCGAATAAGTTCTGGCAGCATAAGGTTTATATAATGACGAAGATAAGCAAATGTCTGCAGAAGTATTTTACATGTGGTTACGATGAGAACAGGATAGCTGTGCTGTACTATCATGGTAAGTTGAAGTAAAGTCTTTCAGGAAAATGATGCAGTGAAAGATCTTGTAACAGTGCGGTTATGGATGGGCAGAGATCCGACGAATGAAATCTGTCGACCAAGGTATGCGGCATCGCCGTTCACGACCCACACACCGGAATGTTCCTGACCCGTGCATAGCAAAAATAAACAGCTTACTCAGTCATAATTATTCTGTAACTTAGGAGAGTAATACACTCCTTATGAAATTGATCTTGGTCTATATCTTTTCATTTTTCTTATTTCAGGATCAGACACGATATAAAACAAACGACGAATTTGAACTTAAGCTGGATTTGCAGTTTAAGAAGAGGCCCGGTCCGGACATGAACAAAGTTGACCTGGAAAAGCGTACGCTGCCGACGGCCGGCATGAATGCTCCGTATTTGTACATCGATCTTCGGGTATTAAAGCCGGTAGCTGAAGAATCCCGAGTAAAGGTTTTAAAGAATGGCAGAGAGACCTTGATGTCGCGGAAATTTGATCCCAATCTGGTTATAAAGTTGGACCTTGGATTTACCGATGATATTAAAGATCAGGTTACGCCTCATCACTACCTCGTAACATTTTTATCAAAAGACAAAGAACCCCTCAGCAGAATCGAAATTGTCTTCGAGGAGGATGGAACCTATATTGTAAACGGAGAGAAGCGGGGGAAGATATAGGAAGCTGAAAGCAAAAAGCAGAAGGTATAACGTATAAGGTTGCGCACTAACTCGACAACAGGGTTTTTCCATACCCTATATCCCCATACCGCTCTTCAGAGCAAAATCTTCCAACAATGGCAAGATCTTTTTTCTTAAAATCGCCGGGCCTCCTACTACATAAAGTAAAATGAAAAAATATTTTGTGGCGGTTTTAGTCTTTCTATTGTTGGTTACAACACCGGGCTTCAACACAGTTACACTTAAGGAAAATGATGTTGCATATCCCGAGGGCTACCGGCATTGGACCCATGTCAAGTCCGGATTCCTGGGGCCCGATCATCCGAACGTGAATTACAGGGGCTTTAACCACATCTATGCTAATGATGCTGCGGTAGCAGGCTATAAATCCGGTGACTTCCCTGAGGGGTCTATTATCGTCGTTGATATCATTGAAGCCCTCGCCGGGGACTATTACGCGTCAGAATCTAAGCGTAACCACATGGACGTGATGGAAAAAGATAGTGTCAGATTCAGATCGACCGGGGGATGGGGATACGGCCAATTTGAAAGCAATAACACCCCACGCATGTTAACCGTTGAACAAAAGAAGACCTGCTACAACTGCCACCTCAAACAGGAAGACCACGTATTTTCGGTCCTGAGAGAATAACGATGGACGAATTGAACAAGGTTTGACCTTATTCTCATTATTCTTTTATTATCATTTTGAAGCTGCGACATCCATCGTTGGCGGCATTGAAGGAAGAACTTGCCGAACCATCCATGTATCACAGGGACAGTTTATCCCAAAATTGAAATTCAAGAGTATTTGGTTTTTATCTGCGGGAAATATTTTCCTAACTTGACATGATAAAAAAATACCTAAACAAATGGCTAACTACAAATTGCAAATTAACGGCCGGAGTTACGAGGCCGATGTAGATCCAGACACCCCGCTTCTCTGGGTGCTGCGTGATAATTTCGGCCTAGTAGGTACAAAGTATGGTTGCGGAATCGCGCAATGTGGTGCTTGTACCGTGCACTTAAACGGCAATGCTGTTCGCTCGTGCACTTTGCCGGTTTCAGCAGTTGGCTCCGGTAAAGTTACGACGATTGAAGGCCTTTCGGCCGATGGAGACCATCCGGTGCAATTAGCATGGGATGAAGTGGATGTTGCCCAGTGTGGCTATTGTCAGGCAGGCCAGATCATGTCTGCAACTGCGCTACTGAATAAGAAATCTAAGCCAACCGTAGCAGAAATAGAAAACGCTATGAATGGAAATATCTGCCGCTGTGGAACGTATCATCGGATCAAGGAAGCTATTGTACTCGCATCTTCAAAACTTAAATAGCCATGACAACTTTTCCTAAAACCAGCAGAAGGAACTTTTTAAAGATCGCGGCTACGGCGGGCGGCGGCCTTTTATTGGGATTCCATTGGAGCAAAACCGAAGCTTCCGCAATTCAAGTGGTAGGAAGTCTGGCGGATGATGTAAGCTTCAACAGCTACTTATCGATTTCACCCGAAGGTATAATCACTATTTTTTCTCCTAATCCAGAATTAGGGCAGAATATAAAAACCTCTTTCCCCATGATCGTGGCCGACGAGCTCGATGCCGATTGGACCAAAGTGAAGGTAGTTCAAGCTGGGTTGGATACGAAGAAATATGAGCGTCAGGTTACCGGCGGTAGCGGCGCAATTCCTCATTCCTGGGAGCGTCTTCGCAAGGCGGGCGCAACGGCCAGACATATGCTTGTTGAAGCTGCTGCAAAACGTTGGAATGTTTCCTCTTCAAGTCTAACAGCTGAAAATAGTTTTGTTGTAGACAAGGCGGGAAACCGGAAGTTAAGCTATGGGGAATTAGCGACAGAAGCTTCAAGTATTGCTGTACCTAAAGATGTTAAGTTGAAGGAACAGAAAGACTTTAAGCTGATTGGTAAAGCTGTACGTAACGTGGACAATAAAGACATGATTACGGGCAAGCCGCTCTTTGGGCTTGACTTCTATCGTGAAGGCATGCTTATTTCAATGATACAGCGGCCTGCTTTTGGGATGAAATTAAAATCAGTTGACAGTGCAGCTGCGAAAGCTATGCCCGGCATTGTCGACGTGGTTTCGTTCAAGAACAATGTCGCCGTTGTCGGAAAGTCCACTTGGCAGGTAAACAAGGCCCGAAAGGAATTAAAGATTGAATATGAAGCCGACGGCCCATTGGAAAGCACAGCCGACCATGATAGGCTTTTTAAGGACCTGATGGTGAAAGGAGAGGCGACAGTTCGCAGGAAGGATGGCGACGTTGACGCTGCTTTTAAGTCTGCTGCAAAAGTTATTACGCGCGAATATCAGTGTCCATTTCTGTCGCATAGCCCGATGGAACCTATGAATTTCTTTGCGCATGTCCGTCCGGATGGTGTTGAATTGATCGGACCAACGCAGACGCCCGATAGAGCACGCATGGAAGTCGCTAAGCTCCTGAACATGTTTCCCGATAATGTTACCGTCGAGTTAACGCGTCTGGGAGGCGGATTTGGGAGGCGGCTACAGGCAGATTATGCACTGGAAGCCGCGGAGTTATCCAGTATCCTTAAAGCTCCTGTTAAAGTAATATGGACACGCGAGGATGACCTTTGCGGGGGAAGCTACCGTCCGGCGGTGCGGTATCGCTTTGATGCTGCCCTGGATGCTCAGGGAAATCTCGTTGGCTATAAACTGCGCGGCGTGGGTATCAATGCAGGCAATTGTACGCGCGAAGATAACTTCCCGTCAGGTGCCGTGGATAATCTCCTGATTGACTCTGTTGAGCATAAATCTCCAATTACGACAGGCCCGTGGCGGGCGCCGATTACAAACTTCCTGGCCTTTGCCGAGCAGTCCTTCCTGGATGAGGTCGCCATGGCTGTGAAAAAGGATCCTGTTCAATTCAGACTCGATCTGCTGGATCGCGCCAAGTCTAATCCGGTAGGCGAGATCAAATACGATATCGACCGGATGAAGGGGGTGATCAAGCTCGCTGCAGAAAAATCAGGATGGGGTACAAAGAAGGATCTCGCACAAGGTTTCAGCGTCTATTTCTCGCACCGTTCTTATGTAGCACAGGTGGCGGAAATTGAAATGAAGAAGGGAAAACCCTCGTTGAAAAAGATATATGCGGCAGCGGACTGTGGTGTGGTGGTAAATATGAGCGGAGCCAAACAACAGGTGACAGGTGGCGTCGTAGATGGCCTCGGTCATGCTATGTATAGCAATCTAACCTTTAAAGATGGATTGCCTGAACAAAAGAATTTCAACTCGTACAGGTTGATCAAGATTAAGGAGATACCTGAAGTTGAGTGTCACTTTGTTGATAACGGAATTGACCCGACAGGATTGGGCGAGCCTGCGTTACCACCGACAGGGGGTGCAGTTGCAAATGCTTATTTCAAGGCAACCGGTAAGCGTCTTTATAACCAGCCCTTCTCATTGCAGGAGGAATTGAAGGGCGTTACGCTGGGAGAGAAATTATAGCATTTTCTTTTTGTGATAAACAGGAGAACCTCACTCACAAGGTGAGGTTTTTTCTTTGTCGCCTGTGGATGGGGTGAAACGAGATCTTCTGATACGCGGCCCGATATTTATGGGGGGAACTACCCTTATATTTCTTGAATTGGCGGTAAAAGAATGGAAGACTTTCGAAGCCGCTAGCATAACAGACTTGCGTTACCTGAAGATCTGATTCAATTAACAATTTGCATGCGGCATTAATGCGATATTCGTTCAGAAACGAAAAGAATGGTTTGTGCATTATCTTGCTGAAGTACCTGGAAAAAGATTCTCTTCCCATGTTCACCAGGTCGGCCATATCATTGAGCGTGATCTTGTCCGCATACTTCGACCTGACGTAATGATAGATGCTATTGATCCGCTCGTGGTCGTCGAGGTTCATACTGTTTTGAATGCTCCTGTCACACAAGGTTTTCACTTTGGAGCTAACAGAGAGTTCATGCAGAACTTCAAGGAAACAAAGAAGCTTGTTAAAAGACGAATCGATCAACAGACGGTCAAGCTTTGCCTTTAATGACTGCGCTACCTGAGGCTCAAACTTCAGCCCATTTTCCGACAGCTGTAACAGCTTTCGAATTGTTAAAAACTCTGGTTTCTGACTCCAGTCGCTCCCTAGCAAATGGTTGTCAAAATGTATCACGATGGCACTTGCTTTGACATTTTGAACTCCCGTATTTTTCCAGCAGTGAGGAAGGT
>JAICGJ010000209.1 GCA_025923195.1 Chryseolinea sp. | reverse complement strand
AACCCTTGTGTTGTATTTTTTCATCGCGCCAAGCAGCAGTTCAGCTTCGGCGGGATTGTGACTACCCGGTTTTTCAATATAGATATGCTTATCAGCCTTCAGGCCCAGGATCGCCGCAGGCGCGTGCCAATGGTCGGGCGCGGCAATAGATAGCGCATCAACGGTCTTGTCGTCCAAAGCATTTCTGAAATCAGAGACCGCTTTTGGTTTCGCCTGGCCTTTTCCAGCCACGTCCATTGCTCTCGCCAATGCCTGCTTATCAACGTCACAGATGTATGCAATTTCTGCCTTAGGCTGATTCAGGAATGCCCGGACATGGTCCATACCCCTGGCATTTACCCCCATGATGGCTACCTTGTATTTGTCTTTTACAGGGTATGTTCTCAGTATATTAAACGCGTGAAGGTTCTCGGCCAACCCTATACCTACACTACCCGCTACGGCAGACTTAATAAATTTCCGCCTGTTCCATTGATTTTTCATGGTGAAATTACCGGTTGATTTTAAATGATCATTAAGACAAGGAATCTACAAAAAAATACGGAAGCGTATCCTGGAATCCTGAAAATAAGGATGGAAGGTAAAAAGAAATTTAAAGAAGTGCTTAAATTGGAATTCATAACGAGACACAATGCACATCGTCGTCAGCAAAGATGCCGGCTCCCTCGGAGAATTGGCAGGACAAAGGGCAGGAGAGTTGATTCGCGCGGCCCTCAGGGAAAGGGGGTCTGCAGTCATCATACTTGCCACTGGAACGAGTCAATTTGCGACATTGTCACGACTGATCGGTGAACCTGATATCGATTGGAGAAGCGTCACTATGTTTCACCTTGACGAGTACCTTGGCATACCTGATACGCATCCTGCCAGCTTCAGAAAATATTTGATAGAAAGGTTTATCAGTAAAGTTCCGGTTGAGAATTACTACCTGATCGATGGTGAGTCGGACGGTTCAAAAGAGTGCGATCGGCTAAATAATATCATGATGCAAAACAAAGTCGATGTTGCATTGGTAGGGATTGGAGAAAATGGGCATCTGGCGTTTAATGATCCTCCTGCAGATTTTGAAACCGATAAACCATATATCGTTGTAAAGCTGGATGAAATGTGCCGTAAGCAACAGCTTGGAGAAGGATGGTTTCCTTCTATTGACGACGTACCGCGTTACGCAATAAGTATGTCAATCAAGCAGATCATGAAGTCCAGACATATTGTTTGCTCTGTACCTGATGAAAGAAAATCAATGGCCGTGAAGAATTGTGTTGAACAGCAAGTGAATAATATGTTTCCGGCCAGTATTCTTCAGTTGCATCCGCATTGTTTTTTATTTCTCGATGCAGCATCTGCGTCGAGGCTGTCACCAGAACGAGCAAATAGTCTTACATGAACAAAACGGTTACAGCTTCAGTCGAGGTTAACAGCCTTAGTCAGCGCGACACCTGGATATCCATCGTCATCATCGGCTTGCTCTTTTTTATTTTTGGATTCGTTAGCTGGGTAAATGCCATACTTATTCCATACTTCAAAATTGCGTGCGAGCTTACTAATTTTCAGTCGTATCTGGTGGCCTTCGCTTTTTATATCTCCTATTTTGTGATCTCAGTACCTGCATCTTACCTCTTAAAAAGGTCAGGTTTTAAAAAGGGGATGCTGATAGGTTTTATGGCGATGGCGTTAGGTGCCTTTATTTTTATTCCGGCAGCATTAACGAGGACTTACGAAATATTCCTCGTAGGCCTGTTTACTATTGGTACAGGCTTGTCAATTTTGCAGACAGCGGCTAACCCATATATTACTGTGCTAGGTCCAAAGGAGAGCGCGGCCCAACGAATCAGCATCATGGGCATCTTTAACAAGGGGGCAGGGATTTTGGCCCCTATAATTTTTGCGGCAGTCATTTTGAAGGCGACGGATACAGAGCTGTTCAAAATGCTGGATACGATGAATGAGGTTGAAAAGAATGCGGCCCTCGATGCGTTCATCAGACGGGTAATTTTGCCATATGCGTGTGTCGGTACCGTGCTGGCGGGCCTTGGCCTTTTTGTTCGTTACTCTCCTTTACCGGAGATCAACACTGAACAAGAATCAAAAGAAGTGGCAGCGGCCAACATTTCGAAGAAAAGTATTTTGGAGTTTCCGCATCTGATGCTTGGCGCGCTCGCGATCTTCCTGCATGTAGGCACCCAAGTTATCGCCATAGATACAATTATCGGCTATGCGGACTCGATGAATATCGATTTGCTTGAGGCAAAAGTCTTTCCATCGTACACCTTATTTGCGACCATCTGCGGATACATTCTCGGCATAATTTGTATACCTAAATATATCAGTCAACTGAACGCCCTGCGATTTTGCACGGTCCTGGGGGCACTGCTTACTGTGTTCATACAGGTCGTGCATGGTGAAGTTACGTTTCTGGGTCACGCCGCCGATCTCTCCATCTGGATGGTGGTATTACTTGGCTTTGCCAACTCACTGGTGTGGGCTGGGATTTGGCCCTTGGCGTTGGATGGTTTGGGCAAATTCACGAAGGTTGGTGCGTCGATAATGATCATGGGCTTATGTGGTAATGCGATAATGCCCTTGTTCTATGGTTATCTCGCGGATCTCTATAACGTCCGGTTTGCGTATTGGGTGCTTTTACCATGTTATCTTTATCTTGTGTTTTACGCATTCAGAGGTTATCGCGTTAGAAAGTGGCAGAATTAAATATCTAATTTCAATAATCCTCAATCAATTCGTGCAACCCATCAAGATCATAAACGGGAAGATCATTACGCCGCAGCGCATCATTAGCAATGGCGTGATTATCATCATAGACGACAAGATTGCTGAAGTCAGCGAAAAGAATGTCGAGGTGAGGGACGCGATCGAAATTGATGCAAAGGGAAATTACATCTCGCCTGGCTTTATTGACATACACGTGCATGGTGGCGCTGGCCATGATTTTATGGATGCAACGGAGACGGCATTCCTCAAAATTGCCGAACTTCACGCACAGTATGGAACTACAGCTATGTTACCCACCACGTTGTCGAGCACAAAAGAAGAAATGTTGAAAACGCTGCAGGCCTACGCGCTGGCCAATAAGAAAAATTCCAGGGGCTCTGAATTTCTGGGTATGCATTTGGAGGGCCCTTATTTTGCAATGAGTCAGCGGGGCGCGCAGGATCCAAGATTTATCCGTGATCCAGACCCAACGGAATATGAAGAAATTCTTTCCCACTCCAGTGATGTGAAACGGTGGAGCGCGGCTCCCGAACTAAAAGGTGCCATTGAATTTGGCCGTTACCTAAAATCAAAAAATGTCTTGCCTGCAGTAGCTCACACGGATGCGATTTATGAAGATGTGGTAGTTGCGTTTGAAAATGGTTACACACTGGCAACACATCTATATTCGGCAATGTCCGGTGTCACCCGAAAAAATGCCTTTCGATACGCAGGTGTAATTGAGAGTGCTTTTATAATCGATGGCATGGACGTAGAAATTATTGCTGACGGCGTGCATCTGCCTGCCCCGTTGTTAAAACTGGTTTACAAAATTAAAGGCGCTGACCGGACTGCCTTGATTACCGATGCCATGCGTGCTGCTGGAATGCCGCCTGGAGAAAGTATTCTTGGAAGCCTTACGAACGGGCTGAAAGTTGTCGTTGAAGACGGTGTTGCAAAACTACCCGACCGAACATCATTCGCAGGTAGCGTTGCCACCGCTGACCGGCTTGTAAGAACTATGGTCACCTTAGGCGATGTGTCACTGACAGAAGCTGTAAAAATGATCACATCAACACCTGCGCGAATTCTAGATGTGTTCGATTCCAAAGGCTCGATTGCAAAGGGTAAGGATGCCGATATTGTCATGTTCGATGTGGACATTAATGTACAAATGACGATGATTCGTGGGCGGATCGTTTTTGAAGGGCCAACATTCAAGTGATCGCCGGAAGAGTATGAAGATGGTCGGGTATTTAGCAACAGCATCAAGGTTTTGTTGTTTTCCAAGGATAAGATCACACCATGTTAATTTTAATAACAAGCCATGACTAAAACCGTTGCCATTGCCTCGGAGGTAGTAATGAGCAAGATTTATCAGATTCGAGGGCATAAAGTAATGTTGGACAGGGATCTTGCAGAATTGTATGGAGTAAAGCCAATACGCCTGAGAGAACAGGTGAAAAGGAATCGAATTCGATTTCCCGAAAACTTTATGTTTCAACTTAATAAAAAAGAAGTCGGGAAGATGGTATCGCAAAATGCGATACCATCAAAACAGCACTTAGGCGGATCCTTGCCTTTTGCATTTACCGAACACGGTGTATTGATGCTGGCCAATGTTTTAAAAAGCGATCAAGCAATAGCGATGAGTATCCGGATAATAGAAATTTTTGTAAAACTCCGAGAGACCATGCTTGCCCACAAGGATATCTTGCTGAAACTTGAAAAATTGGAGAAAGAAGCCGCGCGTCATGACGGAGATATAAAACTGATCTTTGAATACCTGAAGGAATTGGTAAATCCCAAGACTGAGCCTCTTCGCAAGATCGGGTTCGAGTTAAAAGGGGATTAACCCCGTCTGCATTGATATGAAAATTCACAATAAAATGTGATGATGAATAACAAAGAAATAGATGACCGGATTGGGTTAAAAAATCTCCCCATGTTTCTACAGAACTGAAATCCCCTTTCACGCAAAGTATCCGGAAATAGGGTATCTCGACGAACGCCTCAGGCAGTATTACTATCCGCCTTGGAGATTATTTCAAGTTGATCGTGTAGAAAACTTGTTTCTGTTTGATTGGTTGCATTGCTGATCGCGCCTGGGATTTACTTAGCATGTCTTGATCCTCTCCTTTTTCAAGGACATCTATTACATCGCCTTGCTGCAACCATTGGAGCGGAAATAATGAATAGAACAAATTCCACATTCTTGTACAATTAGGGTTACAGTCTATGGATTGGACCTTGCTGAATGGGAGCATTCGAGAGTATTAGAAGCTCTATGAGCCCCGCATAAAGACTGGCATCATAAATTCTTGGAGTTTAAGGTGTCCGTACATGTTGGTTATTTTGAAATTCCACATTTTAAAGGCAAGGATATGAAAAACGCATCGTCAACTTCAAATGAAAAGCCGCTGGTGCTTGTAACAGGATCAAGCGGCTTGATTGGCAAGCGGGTAATGGACCGTCTTGCGGAAGCATACCAGTGCATTGGCTTGGACAAAGTGGGGAATCCTATGGCAAATCCAAGAGTTGAAAATATTTGCCTGGATATCACGGAAAGATCGAGTATAGACGCGGCTATTGACCGGATAAAATTTGCATATGGTGATGAGGTAGCCTCCGTCATTCACCTCGCAGCATATTATGATTTCGCGGGTGAGCCCAGCGACCTGTACGAAAAGGTCACAGTAAAAGGAACAGAAAACCTGCTCAACGCACTACAAAATTTAACTGTACATCAATTTGTATTCTCGAGCACGAATCTGGTGTACAAACCTACTGTGCTGGGCGAAAAGATAGATGAGGATTGGCCACTTGAGCCGTCGTGGGACTATCCAGAATCGAAAGTAAAGACTGAAAAAATAGTTCACGAAAAAAGGGGGAAAATTCCATCGGTGATTTTGAGATTGTCGGGAGTTTATAACGAAGAAGGAAATTCTATACCCATCGGCCACCAGATACAGCGGATCTATGAAAAAAATCTGACCAGCCACTTTTTCCCAGGTGATCTTTTGCACGGCAATGCATTTGTTCATCTTGACGATCTGGATGATGCCCTGGTTAAGACAGTCGAAAAAAGGAATGACCTGCCGGATGATATAATCATGAACATCAGCGAACCGAAAACTTATAGCTACGAGGAACTTCAAAACGTTATCGGCGAACTGATTCATGGTGAAGAGTGGAAGACATTTGAAATTCCGAAGCCTCTCGCAAAAGTTGGTGCATGGGCGCAGGACCTGGTTGGCGATCCGTTCATAAAACCATGGATGGTAGATCTAGCGGATGATCATTATGAAATGGACATCTTTCGTGCAATGACGTACTTGAATTGGCAACCGAAGCATGATCTTATTTCTACTTTGCCCAAAATGATCGAAAACCTCAAGGCAAATCCCGAGCAGTGGTACAAGAATAACGAACTGAAATAATCGCCCGTATCTATGAAGATGGAAGGTAAGAATGTTCCGCCAGGGTGGAGCTACAACCCGGCAGACTGGAGTCAGCGCATTCCCCTGATCGTACTCGCGTTCTTTGGTTTTGCCATCGCAACCTATTTGTCATTGTACCAGCTGGAAATTATTTCGACAGTATGGGAACCGTTTTTTGGCGACGGAAGTGTAAAAATACTTAACTCTTTCGTCTCAAAAATTTTGCCCGTTCCAGATGCGGCTCTAGGCGCGTTCAGTTATGTACTTGATGCCGTGGGCGGAGTTGTTGGAAGCACGCGCAGGTGGCGGTCGATGCCCTGGATCGTCATATTTTTTGGATTTGCAGTTGGACCCCTTGGATTTGTGAGTGTTCTACTGGTCGTATTACAACCCGTACTTTTTGATGCGTGGTGTACGCTATGTCTTGCGTCCGCTGTTGTTTCAGTTGTAATGATCGGTCCCGCCATGGATGAGGTATTGGCGAGCCTTCAGTATCTGAAGCGGGTGAAAGCGTCGAACGTATCAATGTGGAAGGCTTTTTGGGGATATAAAGATGTGAACGAAATTGTGAAGTAAAATGTGGGCACAAATCATTAATATCGTACTGGGGATATGGTTAATGGCATCACCTGCGATCTTGGGATACAACGGTGTGGCTGCTGACATTGATCACATCCTAGGACCTGTCGTTGCCTCGTTCGCCATTATAGCTTTATCAGGATGTACAAGGTCTGTGAGCAAATGTAATATACCCCTTGGCTTCTGGCTTGTTATTGCTCCATGGATACTCCAATACGAAAACGGTAATGCAATCGCGAATGACATCTTTGCAGGCCTGCTGATTACAGGCTTTTCATTTGTCAAGAGGAAAACCACCGAACAATACGGAGGAGGGTGGTCGATGGTTTGGCCCTTCAGGACTGAAAAACATATTTAATAGAAGAATATTTTCGCCAGCTTCCTGCCAGAACGGATTTCTTTCACAGCAGACGAATGGACATGTCACTTCAGGTACATTTTCCAATGCAAATAGTTGTACACATTGTGTGGCATGCATATTGACGAAATTTATTAGAGTCTAAGAAGTCAATTATTGCCGTATACCGGCTGAGCGCTGTGACCCGTGTACAGTTGATCTAAAATCAACGTTACTTGAGAACCGGAATTTCGTAAACAGTAAACTTAAAATTTGTTCCTTATGAAATTTGACCAATTTATCGAAAAGGCAAATGAATTTCTGAGAGAAGTCGCAATTGAACTCGGCACCCCTGACGACACTGATCATGCCTACCGCGTGATGACTTCGGTTTTTCACACTATCAGGGAAACATTGTCAACAGAAGAATCACTGCATCTGATTTCACAGCTGCCCATGATATTGAAGGGCGTTTATGTAAATGGATGGCATATTAGACCCAAGAAAAGGATAAGGTCACTGCCCGAGTTTTTCGATACCCTTAGGAAAGAGAATCCCCGGACGGCGGCCGAAGATTTCGGAGATGACGTAAAGGCCAAACTAAAAACTCAAGCAGTTTTGCATGTAGTAAAAAATCATGTCGCCGCCGGAGAAATTCAAGATATCATTGACCAGCTTCCTTTTGAACTCGCGCAACTGTGGATCACTCAAACTCAGGAGTATGTTAATCGAGATAGATAATTTGATACGCGGCAAAAAACTGGGTCATGCAGCGAACTAGATTATTTGCAGACCGGACTGAGGCGGGCATTGAACTTGGAAAAAGGCTCGCGAATGAATATAAAGACAAACAGGCGATAGTGCTTGGAATACCAAGAGGTGGAGTGCAGGTAGCATTCGAGGTGGCCAAAATACTGAATGGCTCCCTTTCAGTGATTATTACAAAAAAGCTACCCCATCCCCTTCATGAAGAGCTGGCGGTGGGTGCTGTTGCAGAGGACGGGGCTATCTACCTGTCGTCATTGGGAAAAGCCCTGACCGAATCCACGTTAAAGCGTACGGTGCGAGCTCAGAGAAAGGAAATCAATAGTCGCATCCAACGCTTCCGCCAAAACAGGTCCTTGCCTGATATGCAGGGAAGGATTGTCATCATTGTAGATGACGGCATAGCTACTGGATCCACCATTGTTCCCGCTATCAAACTCTGCAAAAACAATAATCCCGCAAAGGTGGTCGTTGCTTCACCGGTTTCAGGCGAAAAATACGTTTCCGAAATATCATCGCTTGCCGATGAGGTAGTTATTCTAGAACATCCTGAATATTTCTCATCCGTAGGACAAGCTTACGATGACTTTCACAGTCTCTCCGACGAAGAGGTAATACAGTTTCTGGAAGATTTTGAGAAACACTTACAGTCCGCAGGAGTGTAGCTGCAATTTGATATGAGCAATGTGTCTTAGCAAATAATGAACCAGAGAAATTTTTGCACACGACTGATTCTTTCTATCCAAAGATTTCCACATAGCATCTGCAACCGCTGTCGAAAATAATTGCTGCGGTGCATCTTTTTGACTGGCATGGTATTTATCATACAATGAGTGTTACATCTCTAAGGAGTGATACGATTTTATATCATCTTGTAAGATTTATCTTATTCATGATTTCAAGATCGGATCTGAGAATATATCCTAACAACTTGATCTGGACAATGCCAGCGAAAGGAAGAGATTGAACTAAGAGGCTGTCTTATGATAAATATGGCAGCCTCTTATCTCTTTATGTAGTTATGTATTATGCATTGCAATGTCTTTTCTTAATCTCTCATATATAAAACCAAAAAATTATGGCACTTATTAGAAAATCAAATTGGCCGACGCTCGGTGGGTCGCTATTATCTGACTTTTTCGATGATGATCGCTTGACTTCACCCTGGTTGAGAGGAAGCATGCCTGCCGTTAATGTAAAGGAGATGGACAAATCCTTTGAAGTCGAGGTTGCAGCTCCCGGCTTTAATAAGAAGGACTTCAACATTTCTGTTGACAACGGACTTTTAACGGTGTCCGCTGAAATTAAACAAGAAAAGGAACAGAAGGAAGAGAATTATACGCGACGGGAATTTGGGTATACATCGTTCTCCCGTTCCTTCAGTTTACCTGTTAATACAAATGAAGAAGATATAAAAGCAAGGTATGAGGACGGTATTCTGAAATTATCAATCGCTAAGAAAAACCAACCGGAAGCAAAATCCAAGAAGGCAATTGAGATAAAATAAATGAAAGCCGTTAAAGTTCATGAGGTTGGTGGCCCTGAGGTGCTAAAACTTGAAGACACACCAATCCCCTTCCCTGGTAAAGGTGAGGTTTTGGTTGAGGTTCATGCGGCGAGCCTGAATCCAACTGATGTAAAGTTACTTCGGACGGATTCTTCTTATCAGCATGCAGCGGACAATCCATTGACGCCAGGTTTTGATTTAGCTGGCTCAGTGGTGGAGCTTGGTGAAAATGTAAAGCATATCAGAATTGGCGATAATGTCTACGGCCAGGCTGCAGTGATCAGAAAGGGTACGGGAGCGTTTGCAGAATATGCGGTAGCACAGGAAGATGCCATCGCAAGGATGCCCGATAACATAAGCTTCACCGACGCTGCTGCCGTGCCGTTGGCGGCATGCAGCGCCTATCAGGCATTGGTCGAGCACATGAAAATAAAACCTGGACATAAAGTTCTGATCCATGGTGGATCTGGTGGCATCGGAACTTTTGCTATCCAGTTAGCTAAGCACCTGGGTGCCTTTGTAGCATCAACAGCAACTGGAGAGGGACTCTCATACGTGAAGCAGCAGGGCGCTGATGTCATCATCGATTATGAAACTGAGTTTTTTGAAAAGGCTCTCCGGGATTATGATGCCGTGCTCGATACGGTTGGTGGCGATATTTATAGAAGATCCTTTGAGGTGCTAAGAAAGGGCGGAATTATCGTTTCAATGCTTTCGATACCAGACGAAATGCAAATGAGAAATAATAGTGTAAGGTCCGTTCTTGAAACCACCAAGGTTGATTCAAAAAAGTTGGGCAAAATCACGGACCTTATAAAGACAGGTGTTTT
>JAICGJ010000208.1 GCA_025923195.1 Chryseolinea sp. | reverse complement strand
GCTGTACGCTGTAAGCTCTCCTACTGTCTCATAAAATTCTGCTTCGCCTCCTCCTTCATTTCTTCCCACTCATCCGGTGGCGGTGGCGTGCCCCGGTCAAATTCCTTTATCAACCAGGAGACGAGCTCTTTCTTCATTCCAAATTGTCGAACGGCTTCCTCACAAAATTCTACTTCGTGTGGATCGATGACTTCATCGGCATATACCATGAGTATCAAATCATAAAGCAAATTCATCCGGTCGTTGTGATTGTCGGGAATATTAAAAACATATTTTTCTTCAGAGTCAATCAACAATTTGACCTGGCGTGATTTGAGTCCATACCTCGTACCAATCCTGTATAACAACGCTTCTTCCTTGGGATGCATATGCCCATCGGATTTTGCCAGCGCCAACAAGTTTTTTATATGATTCTTTTTATAGGAAAGGTATTGGTGTTCAAAAAAACCCATCATAGTCGTATGCGTTATTTTTATTCATGTATCAGGATCTATTTCGCAGGCTCAACGCCAGCATCTTCTTCCTTGAGAAGACGCCGCAATATTTTACCGACATTGCTCTTGGGCAGGTCCGTCCTGAATTCAATATGTTTTGGAACCTTATAGTTCGTGAGATTCTCATGACAATATTTCTTAAGCTCCTGTTCTGTAAGGTTCGGATCTTTCTTCACAACAAAAATCTTTATTACCTCACCTGACTTCGCATCCGGCACGCCAATCGCTGCCACTTCCTTCACCTTAGGAAAAGACGCAATGACATTTTCAACTTCGTTCGGATAAACATTAAAGCCGGAAACTTTGATCATATCTTTCTTGCGGTCAACTATTTTAAAAAAGCCGTCAGGGTCCATCAGACCGATATCGCCCGTGCGGAACCAACCGCCTGGAAAGAAAACTCCTTCGTTATCTTTTTTCCAATACCCCGACATAACCTGTGGGCCACGCGCACAGATCTCCCCGACTTCGCCCTGAGGCAATTGTCTGCCGTGATCATCAAAAATTGCTACCTCCGTGTTGGGCATCGGCAACCCTATTGTTCCTTTTTTATGAGTTCCATCCAGTGGATTGCAGCATAGCGTCGGTGAAGTTTCACTCAATCCATAACCCTCCACCAATGGCTTCCCCGTCACCCGCAACCAATTGTCCGCCACCGCATCCTGCACCGCCATTCCACCTCCCACCGCACCATGCAGGGCAGAGAAATCAACATCCTTGAAATCAGGATTATTGAGTAGTCCGTTAAACAAAGTGTTTACGCCGGTGAGAATGGTGAACTTGTGTTTTTTAAGTTCTTTCACAAATCCTTTGATATCCCGGGCGTTGGTTATCAGGATATTCTTGACTCCCGTATTGAACATGAGCACACCATTCACGGTGAGAGCAAATATATGATAGAGTGGAATGGCTGTTACGATAACATTTCCTCCGTTTGTATTCATGTAAGGTTTGAACCATTGCTTAGTCATGGAGTTATGGCAAACGATATTCGAGTGTGACAGCTGTGCTCCTTTTGAAATGCCGGTAGTCCCGCCGGTATATTGCAGAACAGCAATATCGTCGGATGAAATTTGTGGTTTCGTGAGTTCAAGGGAACTTCCGCGTTTGAGTGCGTCCTTGAACGAATGAGCCTGCGGTATGTGGTAGGGCGGGACCATTTTCTTAATCCTCTTCACCACAAAATTTACAATTGTCCCTTTTAGAGGTCCCAGCATCTCCCCTAACGTTGTAATAATGATATGCTTGATGGACGTGTTGGCCAGGACCTTTTCAAGGTTATGGCAAAAGTTCGCAACGATAACAATAGCAGAGATATCCGCGTCCTTGAACTGGTGCTCCATTTCGCGAGCCGTATAAAGCGGATTCGTATTGACCACTATCAGTCCGGCGCGAATAGAACCCATAAAAGCGACAGGAAACTGCAGCAGATTAGGCATTTGAATAGCAATACGCTCACCTTTCTTCAGTCCAAGATCCTTCTGAAGATATGCCGCAAAGTGACCAGAAAGTTCATAGAGCTGCTCATAGGTGAGTCTTACGCCCATATTCTCATAGGCAACCTGGTCTTTATATTTCTTACAACTATCCTCAAGGAGCTCGACCAGACTGGGGTATTCATTGAGTTGTATTTCATGGGCGACCTCTTTGGGATATCTTTTGAACCAGGGAAAATCCTTCATAAAAATGCATTGAAGTTGAATATATAAAGCAAACGATTGTTTGCCAGCAAATCAATAGGATGCGGAGGCGGAGCAAAAAAAAACCCATCCTGATCCTTGTCAAGATGGGCAGCTCCGAATAACTCATTAACCTAAACTGAGCTTGCTGTAGAGGAAGGAGTCGAACCTTCACGGAGAGGTTAGGTGCAGAAACCTGATCTTGCCTGTCTAGACTTAAGATAAGATCAGGGTGCTTCACTTTATTCCTACCGAACTATCGGTATCTCCACCCCCGAGACCGGAGGGCTTGTCTGCCAATTTCAACACCCTACAATGTTGTCCGCAATTGCGGTAAAGTGTGTGCGTACTGTGTGTGTTTGCTGTAGAGGGAGGGATCGAACCTCCACGGAGCAGTTAGGTCGCCAAAGGCTGGACTTTATCCCGTACTCTCCACCCTCGAGACCGGAGGGCTTGTCTGCCAAGTTTCAACACCCTACAATGTTTATTTTATAACTTGCTGATTCTGTCACTAAATCTATGCCCGTTGTAAAATCTTTAACAAAGTAACGCATAAACTAATCCATGATTCAATAAACCCGTCAATATTTGTATATTTTTTAATTTTATTTCATATTTTTGAATTATAGTCAAAACTCAAATTTTATATGACCGAAAATTATAAAGTTGACAATATCGACTTAAAAATTCTTGAGATCCTGATGCAGGATGCGAAAAAGCCCTATACGGAAGTTGCCAAGAAAGCATTCGTTTCAGGCGGGACGGTACACGTGCGCATGAATAAAATGGAGGAGGCTGGAATTGTGGAGAAGACAACATTGAAAGTCAACTATGCTAAGCTGGGATACGACATTACAGCCTTTATTGGGATTTTCCTCCAAAAAAGCGCCCTTTATGACCAGGTGATGGCCAAACTCAAGGCAATCCCGGAGATAACCAGCATTCACTATACAACTGGCAATTACAGCATGTTTACCAAAATCCATTGCAAGGATACCAGCCACCTTAAAATCGTGCTGCATGACAAGATCCAACAAGTAGAAGGCATAGAAAGGACAGAAACGATGATTTCACTGGAGGAGAGTCTGGATCGCAGCTTGAATTTGACTTAGGGAGTATCCGTTATCCGTTATCCGTTAATCGGGGGGAATGGGAGTGGGTTTGTCCCCGCAGGGCTCTCAAGGCACCAGCATTAACGGATAACTATTAACGGATAACGGATAATGATGTACGGGGGATGGTCACGGGCTTTCAAGTTCGCAGCCCGATTAACGGATAACGGACAACGGATAACGGGCCCCTAACTTTCAATGAAGAAATGAACCTACAAGTGCCAAATTTGTGTTACTTTTGTACTGTTTAAAATTAGTCTAAATAGCTGATGAATAAAGACAATCAGGTTCTAGAGGAACTAACCTCCAAGGAGTACGAGCACGGGTGGACGATCGATATCGAGACCGATTCCGCCCCAAAAGGCCTTAATGAGGGTATTATCCGCTTTATTTCCGCAAAAAAAAATGAACCTGAATGGCTGTTGGAATGGCGCCTCAAGGCATACCGCCAGTGGACAAAAATGACCGAGCCGAAATGGCCTAATGTAACATATCCCCCGATAGATTATCAGGATCTGATATACTATTCAGCTCCCAAGCAAAAAGTACAGCCGAAGAATCTCGAGGATGTAGACCCTGAATTGATAAAGACCTTTGAAAAACTCGGCATCTCTCTCACCGAACAGAAGCGGCTGACCGGTGTCGCCGTAGATGCAGTCATTGATAGCGTTTCAGTCGCTACCACGTACAAGACCACCCTGGCAGAACTTGGAATAATCTTTTGCTCCTTCAGTGAAGCAGTTAAAGAGCATCCCGAACTGGTGAAAAAATATATGGGTTCTGTTGTTCCTGTAAACGATAATTATTTCGCAGCGCTAAACTCAGCAGTGTTTACCGATGGTTCATTCTGCTATATTCCAAAAGGAGTTCGCTGTCCGATGGAGTTATCGACCTATTTCAGGATCAACGCAGCCAATACCGGTCAGTTTGAAAGAACATTGATCGTGGCAGATGAAGGTTCATATGTAAGCTACCTGGAAGGATGTACTGCACCCATGCGCGATGAGAATCAACTTCACGCGGCCGTCGTGGAAATTTATGCGATGAAGGATGCGCAAGTAAAATACTCTACTGTACAAAACTGGTATCCTGGTGATAAGCATGGCAAGGGTGGCATTTATAATTTCGTCACCAAGCGCGGGTTATGCTTTGGCGACGGTTCAAAAATTTCCTGGACACAGGTTGAAACAGGGTCCGCCATTACTTGGAAATATCCTTCATGTATTTTGAAAGGTGACAATTCCATGGGTGAATTTTATTCGGTAGCCGTAACCAACAATTATCAACAGGCGGATACGGGTACAAAAATGATTCACATCGGAAAAAATACAAAATCGCGGATCGTATCGAAAGGAATCTCCGCCGGCCATTCACAGAACAGCTACCGTGGACAAGTGAAGATCATGAAGCGCGCGGAAAATGCGCGAAACTTTTCGCAGTGTGATTCTTTGTTAATGGGTGATAAGTGCGGCGCGCATACATTCCCATATATCGATGTTGAAAATAATTCAGCCAGAATAGAGCACGAAGCAACGACTTCGAAGATTGGCGAAGATCAGATCTTTTATTGCTTGCAGCGGGGTATCGATGAGGAGTCGGCTGTAGCTCTGATCGTGAATGGATATGCCAAAGAAGTGCTGAATCAACTTCCTATGGAATTTGCCGTCGAAGCGCAAAAGCTTCTGGCCCTTACCCTCGAGGGAAGTGTCGGATAGTACACCATTTTAAACTAGAAATTTCGAGTATGTTAACTATAAAAAATCTTCAGGCAAAAATTGACGGCAAGCAAATCCTGACCGGCGTGAACCTGGAAGTCAAAGCAGGAGAAGTACATGCTATCATGGGCCCCAATGGTTCAGGCAAAAGCACGCTGGCATCTGTGTTAGCGGGTCGCGAGGAGTATGAAGTGACGGAGGGACAAGTGGAATTTCTGGGCAAGAATCTTTTAGAGATGGCGCCTGAAGAACGTGCTCGCGACGGTGTGTTTCTTGCGTTTCAATATCCGGTCGAAATTCCTGGCGTGAGTACTATCAATTTCATGAAGACGGCATTGAATCAGATCCGTGTTCACCGTGGTCAACAACCGTTGGATGCCGTTTCATTTCTGAAGCTAATGAAAGAAAAGATGAAGCTGGTGGAAATGGATCAATCACTTCTTAACCGCTCGTTAAACGAAGGGTTTTCAGGCGGTGAAAAGAAGCGCAATGAGATCTTCCAAATGGCCATGCTTGAACCCAAGCTCAGCATACTTGATGAAACGGATTCCGGTCTTGACATAGATGCCCTGAAAATCGTTGCTAACGGCGTTAATAAATTGAGAAATAAATCCAACGGAGTCATTGTGGTTACACACTATCAACGGCTGCTCGATTACATTATACCTGATTTTGTGCACGTTCTATATAGAGGAAGAATCGTGAAGTCCGGAACGAAGGAACTTGCTCTGGAGCTTGAGGCTAAAGGGTATGATTGGATCAAAGATGAGTTGGCCTTAGCTTAAAGATCGAGAGCATGAATGTAAGTGTGAATGAAAGCAATATCTCTTCAGAAATTGCTCAATTGATAGAAAAGGATTTGGTGTTGGACATTCCTGGTTCATCGCTCAGAAAGGAGGCGCTTGAAATATTTAAACGACTGGGACTGCCGGCGAACAAAGCAGAGGAATACAAGGATACACCTATTGCCCGACTGCTTCAGAAAAATTTCAGTTTTCAGTCACCATCCGTCCGGAGTACGGCCGATCCTGCCTCATTCCTCATTCCATCGCTCGAAGCAAACGTGATCGTTTTCATTAATGGTCATTATTCAAAAGAGAATTCCCGCATTATTTCGCCCGATTCCGAAATTGCGATTTCATCACTAGCCGATGCGTTGGCAGCAGACGATCCTGTCGTCCTGAAACACTTTGCGAAGCATGCTGACTTTAAAGTGGATGCACTGACCGCATGGAATACGGCTGCCTGGAACGAAGGCCTGTTTTTGCATATCAGGAAGAATCAGGTCACTAAGCCTATCATTATTCACCACATACAAGACGCAGTCGCTGGGGAAGTGGTGACCGTCAGCAGGAATCTTCTCGTGGTGGATGGTGGCAGCAAGACGACGCTGATCGAAAAATTTGATTCCTGCGGACAGGCAAATCACTTTTCAAACCACGTAACGGAAGTGGTAGTGGCAGAGAATGCGGAGGCTAATTTTTATTCCATTCAAAATGATAACGGCAACAGGTACCAATATAACCTCACACAGTTCTATCAGTTAAACAACAGCCGGGTTAACACATATTCCTTTACATTAAATGGAAAGATGATCCGCAACAACCTTCAGCTTTTGCTGGATGGCGAAGGCATTGAGTCACATATGTTTGGGCTGTATCTGCTGGATAAGGATTCGTTAGCAGATAACCATACCGTTGTTGACCACAGGAAAGCCAATTCCTTTAGTAACGAGCTTTATAAAGGGATCATGGACGGAAACTCCAAGGGAGTCTTTAACGGCAAGATTTACGTAAGGCCCAACGCCCAAAAAACTAATGCGTTTCAAGCGAACCGAAACATACTGTTAACGGATAAGGCTACCGTAAATACCAAACCGCAACTGGAGATCTGGGCTGACGATGTTAAATGCTCCCACGGATGCACAACTGGGCAGCTGGACGAAGAAGCTATGTTTTATCTTCGAACGAGGGGTATCAGCAAGGATACGGCCCGCGCCATGGTGCTCTACGCGTTTGCCGGTGAAATCCTGGATAATGTCAATCATCCTGAATTAAAGCATTACCTCGACCAGTTAGTGAGTGAAAGGTTACACAAAAATTTCTGACTATGACGACCTCTCCGGCCCCAACTATACAATTCGATGTTGAAAGTATAAGAAAGGAATTTCCAATACTTCATCAGAAAGTAAACGGTCATCAGCTGGTCTACTTTGATAATGCTGCTACGTCTCAAAAGCCGCTTGCCGTGATCAACTCACTCATCGATTATTATACCGGCTACAACGCAAATATTCACCGTGGTATTCATACACTCGCGGAGAAGGCTACAAAAGCTTACGAAGCCACGCGCGAGGCATCCATGAAATTTATAAACGCGAAGCATGTTGAAGAAATAATTTTCATCACCAGAGGGGTAACGGAAGCCATTAACCTCGTATCGCATTCGTATGGCAGAACATTTATCGGTGAGGGTGATGAAATTATTGTCTCTGAATTGGAACATCATTCGAACATCGTACCATGGCAGATGGTCTGTGAGCAAAAGGGCGCGAAATTGAAGGTGATTCCAATCCTTGATAATGGTGAGCTAGACTTTAATGCTTTCAAAAAATTATTGAACCCAAAAACCAAGCTGGTTGTCGTTAATCATGCCTCCAATGCGCTGGGAACGATCAACCCGGTGAAGGATATGGCGCGCCTTGCCCATGACGCGGGTGCACTTATTTTAGTTGATGGAGCACAAGCAGCAGCGCACCTTCCGATCGATGTGCAGCAACTTGACTGTGATTTTTATTGCATTTCCTCTCACAAAATGTATGGGCCGACGGGGGCCGGGATTCTGTATGGAAAAAAGGAACTGCTGGAAAAGATGCCCCCGTTTTTTGGAGGAGGTGAAATGATTAAGGAAGTGACGTTTGAAAAAACTACTTACAACGACCTTCCATATAAATTTGAGGCAGGCACTCCAAACATTGCAGACGTGGTCGCCTTAAAACCTGCCATCGATTTTATTCAGTCGCTTGGCAAAGCTACTATCGCCGCTCATGAGCACGAGCTATTGACATACGCAACCAGCCAGCTTGACTCTTTGAAGGGTATCAGACTTGTTGGAACGGCTGCGCAAAAAGTAAGCATTGTCTCTTTTGTGGTGGAGGGAATTCATCATTTTGATATTGGTCAAATGCTCGATTCGCGGGGCATTGCTGTAAGAACTGGTCATCATTGCGCGCAACCCTTGATGGACAGGCTGGGGATTGAAGGAACAGTAAGGGCCTCGTTTGCTGTTTATAATACAAAACAGGAAATTGATAAGCTGGTTGAGGGATTGGATAGGGTGATCAATTTCATGAAGTAATTGGAAGATTGGAAGGTTGTAAATTGGAAGATTAGAAGATTAGAAGATTATAAAATTAGTGGCTGTAGAAGATCTTGCGCTAAACGGTAAGGAGCACCAAATCTACAATCGTCAATCTATAATCTAAATCACCTTAACGGTGAGAAATTATTTTGGATATGCATTAACTCATACAAATGAATATTTCACGCAAAGTGCGCAAAGGAATTCGCAAAGAACACACATCACCCTTTGCGAATTTTGCGCCTAATCTTTTGCGCTCTTTGCGTGAACCCTTTATTGAAGTTGAAGCATGACTATAAATGAAATTCAGGATGAGATCATAAATGAATTTTCCTTGCTTGAGGGAGATATGGAGATGACTATATTCTATATCATGGAACTAGGACAGAAATTGCCGGAGATGAAGGAAGCTGACAAAATTGAAAGCAATGTAGTAAAGGGCTGTCAGTCCAAGGTTTGGTTAACGGCTTCGCTCGAGCACAACAAAATCTTTTTTTTAGCCGACAGCAATACCGCTATTACCAAAGGATTAGTGAGTCTTTTAATCCGTATTTTCAATGGTCATACACCCGATTCGATCCTCGATGCCGATCTTTATTTTATGCGTAAAATTGGCATGGAACGATTCATCGGTACGCAGCGTTCCAATGGTTTCGCGGCCATGATCAAGCAGATGAAATTATACGCGCTGGCTTTCAAGACAAAAATGGAAGTTAAATCATGATGGAATCTCCAGACGATATTGGCCATCAAAATTTATCGGAAACGACGGTTCCTGATCTGCAGGAACAAGTTCTTGCTGCCATCAAGACGGTGTACGATCCCGAGATCCCGGTGGATATTTATGAGCTTGGATTGATCTACGAGATAAATATTTATCCTATAAACAACGTGTACGTTCAAATGACCTTGACCTCTCCGTCATGTCCGTCGGCTGAGGTAATTCCCGGTGAAGTGGAACAGAAAATAAAGGCGATCAAAGGAGTGAATGAAGTCAAGGTTGAAGTTACTTTCGATCCGCCTTATTCGCAGGACATGATGTCGGAAGCGGCAAAACTAGAACTAGGATTTTTATAATTTGTTATTATTACTTACAAGATAAACTCGAAATAAACTATGTATCCTGAACAATTGGTAGCCCCCATGCGAAACGACCTGACGAGCGTGGGCTTTACTGAATTCAAAACTCCCGAGGAAGTTGAGTCGAACCTGAACAATCAAAAAGGCACGACACTCCTCGTCATAAACTCAGTATGCGGGTGTGCAGCCGGCGCAGCGCGTCCTGGTGTTAAGTGGGCTCTTCAACATACGAATAAAAGACCATCTCAATTAGCCACTGTTTTTGCAGGTGTTGACAAGGAGGCGGTTGCTAAGGCAAGGGAATTTACATTGCCATATCCCCCCTCTTCACCTTCAATCGCACTGTTTAAAGATGGCGAATTGGTACACTTCGTGGAGCGTCATCATATCGAAGGACGCAACGCCCAGATGATAGGCGAGCATTTGCTGGAAGTGTTTGAGGAATATTGTTAGTTATCCGTTATCCGTTATCCGTTATCCGTTAATCGTTATCCGTTAATCGTTAATCGTTAATCGTTATCAGTTATCCGTTAGTTGTTTGCCTCGAGCGTCGCACCCAATCGCACACTCACGAATAACTATTAACGGATAACTAATAACTTTTCAAATGCCCTTTTCAAGAATTAACCTGGTCTCCTCGAGATCCAATTCATATTCAATCTTCCGCAACGCTTCATCTCCAATCTTTCCATCATTTCGGAGTTTAATGGCCAGTTGGCGTTCCTTGTTTAGCAGTTCCTGCTGGATGCGATGAAATTCAATGATCTGCTGGTCATCTATTTTCTTTTGTATCTCCGTTTGGTCTTTTCG
>JAICGJ010000207.1 GCA_025923195.1 Chryseolinea sp. | reverse complement strand
GATCTCATCCAATTCAAAATAGATCAGAGGAGGGATGCGCTTGACCATTCAATCCTCAGTGACGGCGGATGGCCTATTGGTAGCGGTGATCTATTTTACACCTGTCACAATTTGATTGTAAGCTTCCCATTCAATGGTGGGAGGTGGTCAGTAGTATATAGAAGATCTGATGTGAACTATAACCCACTTGAAACTTATTTCCCTGAATATTACGAGTAAGACTAAGGATACCGAATGCTTAGTAAGCCATCACTCGCCGAAGACTGAAATACATTCCTTAAACATCTAAACATAAAAATAATGGAAACAATAAAGAGAACATTTGCTGGCACTCTATTGGCAGCTAGCCTTACCGTTTTTATTCTTTCATTACCTAGTTGCACCTCAAGCGACGATGACGATGTGGATCCTTGTGAACAGCTGCAGTGCCAGAATGGAGGAGAAAGAGTTCGTTATAACGAGAAATGCCTTTGTGATTGCCCCCCCGGTTTTGCTGGGCCCAATTGCGAAATTGAATCTGACTGTCCACCCTCGGCTGAATGCCCAATTGGACAATTCGCCAACCCTGCGAATGATTGCAAATGTGAACCGATTTAGTCTGAACAACTTCATTAGGACGTGACTTATGCGTGGAGGGATTTTAGTTCTGATACTGCTAACGGTGTTCCTTATTCGTGCCCACGGACAGCCAAACGACAATTGTGCTGATGCAACTCTTTTGCAGCCAGGTGACCGTTGCGTAGTACGCGAGTATTCCAATCTCAATGCAACGGCAGAAGAAATATCTGTTGCATCTAATCCATCTTGCGGCTCCTATTCAGGTGCTGATGTTTGGTTTAAAGCCGTAATGCCTGCTTCGGGCGCAATTAGGGTGGAGGTCGACAATCCATTGAGCGCGACTCCACCGTCGTTTACAATTTATTCCGGCGGTTGTGGCAATTTCACCGAGGTCTCTTGTGCAAGGAATGATGACGGGAAAACTATTTTTAATTCAGCTATTGCAGATGAGTTGATTTACATTCGGGTGTACCGTTATTTCAGCAATCAGGGTGGTCCATTTTCATTATGTGTCTATGAGCCTCAAATCCCAGGTAATAATCAATGTGAAAATCCGCAGTTGCTTGAAGTGTCGCAAAATTGTAGCCTAAGTACGTACTCTAACGTTTATGCTACCAGCCAACCCGATCCGATCGCCCCGGAACCTCAGTGCGGTTATTACCGTGGTGGTGACATTTGGTTTAATGTAGTAATGCCTGTATCAGGCGTGTTGCATGTAGCCAAATACCGTGTAACGGGGGCCACCAATCCCGTAATGGTAGCCTATACCGGGAGTTGCGGGAATTTTACTGAAGTGTTTTGCAGTTCCAATGACGCAACAGCAACAATAAATAATCCATCTCTCGCTGGCCAGTTGCTGTATCTCAGAATCTATAGTTATAACAGTGAAGAGGGTGCGAACTTCACTTTATGTTTGTACGAAGCTGATGCTCCGGTAAACGACAATTGCGAGGATGCAGTTAGCCTTCCTGTAGGAGTCGAATGTGTAATAAACAATTACTCTAATAAACTGGCTACTGCAGAACTTGGCGTTGCCCCCCAGCCCACCTGTGGCGCTTACCAGGGTGGAGATGTTTGGTTTAAAGTGACCATGCCCGCATCAGGAGCCTTACAAGTGGAAACCGACAATCAGATGGGTGCGGTGCCTCCTTCAATAACATTTTATTCGGGAACTTGTGGAAATTTTAAAGAGATTGACTGCATTAGCAACAATAGAATGCACCTGGTGTATGATCAGGCACTGGCAGCGGAAACTCTCTTCCTTCGATTTTACAATTTTAATGACGATGATGGTACAAATTTCGAGCTTTGTGTATTTGAACCTGGCTGCGTTGCTGATACAGCTCACGCCGGCGAAATTTTATTATGTGAAAATGAATCATACTCGTTCGGATCTCAAACAATAACACAACCAGGGAGGTACACCGAAGTGTTTCAAACGAGCAAAGGGTGCGATTCTTTAGTTTCACTCTCTGTGATCGTGAACAAGGTAAATACTGATGTAGTCAATGACGGTAACACAATGACCTCGCAGGCGTCCTATGTCACTTATCAGTGGATCAACTGCGCCCAGGGATATGCACCTGTCGCGGGAGCAACCGGCCAGACTTTTCAAAGTACAGTAGCTGGCGAATTCGCCGTAATAATCACACAGAATTCTTGTGTCGATACATCCGCTTGTTACCAAACGCCTTTAGTAGTGGGCATAGAAGAAGACCTGAACCAGCAGTATACACCGTTCCCTAATCCAGTAGACAATTTATTGCACATCGATTTGCATCGTCCCAATACGTCTTTTTCATTAGAACTGATAGATATGAAGGGTCGAACGATTAAGGCAGAGGACTTTCACCAACAATCATTGGCTGAAATTGACTTGAGGGCAATACCAGCAGGCGCATACTTGTTGAGGATTCAAACCGATCAAGGGATTTCCATTATGAAGGTGGTCAAGGAATAAGAACATCACCAATATTCATTCGACAGTCTACGAATCAAAAGTTTATTGCATTATAGTTTCATCTAGGTTGCTGCGGAAAATATTCCTTCCCTCTTGATCCCGGTTTCTATTACCTTTGCGAGTGCATTTGACATCTTTAACTCGAAACTTCATATTGAAACATTTAAGCCCCTCCTCCTGGAAAGACTATGAGTTATTGGACTGCGGAAATTTTGAAAAGCTTGAGCGTTTTGGACAATATGTTCTGATACGCCCCGAACCGCAGGCGCTATGGAAAAAATCGCTTAATGAAGAAGCATGGAAAAAAATGTCGCATGCGAAGTTTGTGCGTGAGCAGAAGGACAAATTTCGGTTCACCGATGATGTGAAAGGAGGGTGGTCGAAAAGCCCGTCCATGCCCGAAAGCTGGAACATACCATATCAATATGATCGGCTTCAACTCAACCTGCGGCTGGCCCTTACCGGGTTCGGCCATGTGGGGATTTTTCCCGAACAGGCAAACAACTGGAATTTTATTCATGATACCATTACATCGTGGACAATCAAGCAACCTCGGGTCCTCAACCTTTTTGCCTACACTGGTGCGGCTTCGGTAGTAGCAAGAATGGCTGGTGCAGAGGTTGTTCATTGTGATGCGTCGCGCCCGGGAATAAATTGGGCGGCGCACAACATGCAACTCAATGGAGTTAGAGATATTCGATGGGTTTATGAAGATGCATTCAAGTTTGTAAAGCGTGAAGTAAAGAGGGGTAACAAATACAACGGTATCATTATGGATCCGCCGCCTTACGGTCGCGGACCGGAAGGGGAGAAGTGGACTTTGCCTGAGCAATTAGATGAACTCATAAGCATGACTAGCAAGTTGCTTGAAGGGGAACCGCACTTTTTTATTCTTAGTATGTATGCCGTCGGGCTGTCGTCAATCGTCGGTTTGAATGTTGCGAAATCTTACTTTAAGTTTGATGATGCTGAATATGGAGAATTCCTGCTGAGCTCAAAGCATGGCCGGGACTTGCCCATGGGTACATTCCTTAGATTCAGAGCACCCTAAAATGGTTTCACTTAATTTCGAACTGTTGAGGCTACTCAAACAAAATAAAGAATATGATTTTGACAGGTTATTGCAATAAAAACGTTGTTCCATGAGATACTGCCAAAAACAATTTCTGATCGTCCAGATCGTTTCCCGTCAATTAGTGGTGCGCCTTTCTCCTCTGTTTATTAATCCTTTTGATTCTGATAACCATTAACCGTTTAAAAATTCTATCTTTGCGGCTCAATTCGGAAATAAAAGAGGATTTTGAGGATTTATGGACGTTAGTAAGATTAGGAACATTGCAATTATTGCACACGTAGACCACGGAAAAACCACGTTAGTTGACAAATTGCTCATGGCGGGTAAACTTTTCAAAGATCATGAAAACCCTGGCGAACTAATCATGGATAGCAATGATCTTGAACGGGAGCGTGGGATTACTATTCTGGCCAAAAACGTTTCAGTTCGGTATAAAGATTACAAGATCAATGTGATCGATACACCCGGTCACAGTGACTTTGGTGGTGAGGTAGAGCGGGTACTGAATATGGCCGATGGATGCCTCCTTTTGGTCGATGCCTTTGAAGGCCCCATGCCTCAAACCCGATTTGTACTTCAAAAAGCATTGCAACTTGGATTAAAACCAATTGTTGTTATTAACAAAGTAGATAAGAAGAATTGTACTCCGGATGAAGTGCATGAGCAGGTCTTCGATTTGATGTACCAGTTGGATGCGACAGAAGACCAGCTGAATTTCCCAACTTTTTATGGATCGGCGAAGCAAGGATGGATGAGCACAGACTGGAGAACACCCACTACCGATATTACTTCATTGCTTGACGGGATAATACAATATATTCCTGTACCGGTAGTTGAAGAAGGTTCCGCCCAAATGCTAATTACATCACTTGAGTACTCGTCGTACATTGGGCGCGTTGCTATCGGGCGCATGCATCGTGGTGTCATAAAGTCGGGGCAGCAAATTGCCTTGGTAAAGCGCGATACCAAAGCTTTAGTCAAGTCGCGGATAAAAGATCTCTATGTTTTCGAAGGTTTCGAGAAACAAAAGATGGAGGAGGTGAAAGCTGGGGAAATTTGTGCTTTGGTAGGGTTAGAGGGATTTGAGATAGGAGACACAGTTGCTGATCCTGAAAAACCTGAGGGAATGAAGACCATTTCGATTGATGAGCCAACCATGAGCATGCTTTTTACCATCAACAATTCTCCATTTTATGGTAAGGAAGGAAAGTTTGTAACATCCCGGCATATCAAGGAACGCCTAGACAAGGAGTTGGAGAAAAATCTTGCCCTCAGAGTTGGGGATACAGGTTCGGCCGACAGCTTCATGGTATATGGACGCGGGGTACTGCATCTGTCTGTGTTGATCGAAACAATGCGTCGCGAAGGATACGAATTGCAGATTGGTCAGCCTCAAGTCATTTTTAAGGAAATTAATGGCGTCAAAAATGAACCGATGGAAGAATTGACGATCGACCTGCCAGAGGCCGATGCTGGGAAAGCCATTGAAACGGTGTCGCAGCGAAAGGGCGAGATGCTGAACATGGAGCCTAAGGGGGACCGGATGATTCTTAAATTCATAATTCCTTCGCGCGGAATAATAGGCTTGAGAAATTACTTGTTGAATGTAACGGCAGGCGAGGCGATTGTTACGCATCGTTATAAAGAATACCAGCCATACCGTGGTGAAATTCCTGGACGTATTAATGGCTCTCTGATTGTCATGGAACAAGGTGAAGCGATCGCATACAGCTTGAATAATCTTCAGGATCGCGGTAAATTTTTTGTAAGCGATGGCGACCCTGTGTATGAGGGCCAGGTTATCGGTGAACATAGCCGAGGCGGGGATCTCGTGGTGAATATTACGAAGACAAAAAAACTTACCAACATGCGCGCTTCCGGGGCGGATGAGAAAATGAGGATTGCTCCACCCATTAAATTTTCGCTCGAAGAAGCATTGGAGTACATTCAGTCGGACGAGTATGTGGAGGTGACGCCGAAATCTATCCGTCTGAGGAAAATTTATCTAACGGAGAACGAACGCAAGCGATTTAACAGGTAGGATATTGCTGGAAATTAAAGTGTAACATCAACATGGAAGAGAATAGGTTCACCGTCAAGTGCGCAGGACTCATTATTACCATGTTGATTAGTCATGTATTGACCTTTGCACAATCAGCAAAAGAAGTTGAAGCTGATACTCTGGTTGCCCGACAGGATTATGCCGGTGCCTTGTCGATATACAACACAATAATTGAAAAATCTCAGCCCGAAACAGAAGAGGAGTATCAGCTTTATTACAAACGGGCCGTTTGTCACTATGGTCTTGAGAATTTTGATGAAGCCCTGAAGGACATTAACAAAGTGATTGAAAAATATCCTCAGCCTCAAGCAAAGTTGCTGAGGGCTTATGTACTCCAGGAACTAGGAAATTATGAGGAACAACTTGAGGACATTGATGAATTGGTATCCCTGAACCCGGATGGACCGGAACTGCTGCAATGGAGAGCGTCGGTGCTGATGGAAATGGGAAAATATAAAGAAGCTCAAAAGGACATTCGAAAGGTTCTCTCTTCCCAGTCAAGTCCGGAATTAAAATCATATTTAGGGTTGACCTATTATTATCAAGATAATGCCGACAGCGCATTAATAATTTTTGACGAAGTCATTAAAGAGACACCCCGGTTTGTTCAATCGTACCTGTATGCTGCCTCACTTTGTTTGGATGAAGAGGTACACAAACTTGCGCTCGAATATATTAACAAAGGCCTCCAGGTTGAGCCGTCGAATCTTACGTTATTGTTTTATAAAGGTATAGCTCTGGTGGGCACTGGCCAAGAGAAAGAAGGCTGTCGCTGCCTGACTAAGGCATTTGAAGGCGGCGTTGATGATGTCGCCGATTATCTTAAAGAGTATTGCTACAGTAGCCAATAGTAGCCGAATTTTAAGTTTCAAATTCCTGTATTTTTAACCCCTTATTTAAACAATGCCAAGTATTGCATTACTTGACGTTTGAATCCCCAACATGTAAAAAATGGTATATTAGCATAGGTTTGTTTTTTCAAAATACTGCGGCCATATGGAGAAGATTTTAATCCCATGCGATTTTTCAGAACATGCGATCAATGCATTCAGGTTGGCTATTGACTTAGCCCACGCCTCGAACGCCGAGTTACATCTTTTGAATGTCGTTGAATTGCCAATCATGCATGATGACGTACTTACCCCGATGCCGTCCTTTGATGAAACCTTATTAAAAGAATTGAGCGAGCGAGCCGAATCGAGGTTTATGGAATTGAAGAAGGAGTTTGCAAGCGACCATACTTTTATAAGGAGTAAAATAGAATTTGGTCCTATTGTGCCTGCTATATTGGATTACTTATCGGATAATGATATTAGCCTGGTCGTGATGGGGACGAAAGGAGTAACAGGACTGGAGGAGGTATTGATTGGATCGAATGCCGAGAAAGTCGTCCGAAATGCACTCTGTCCTGTCATTGCTGTAAAACGCAGCGTCTCCCTTGATGAACTGCGACATGTAGTATTCCCAAATTCCCTGGAAGAAGGTCAGGAGGACTTGTTGTCGCATGTTAAGGCTCTTCAGAATGTGCTAAAGGCTACGTTACATTTGGTGTGGATCGACACGTCTACAAAGGCAGGTGACCCTGCCGCCATGAAGGAACGGCTGGAGGAATTTGCCAAACGGTTCATGCTTAAGGATTATACTGTTAACATATTCAAAGCAAACGATAAGGAAACGGGAATCATCAAATTCACCCATTGGATAAATGGGAGCATGATTGCGATGGGAACACACGCCCGCAAAGGACTAAGTCATTTTTTTAAAGGCAGCATTGCAGAAGGAGTAGTAAATCATGTTGATTGTCCGATATGGACTTATGTTATTAAGTGAAAAGTGAAAAACTAAAAGTGAAAGCTAAAAGTGAAAAGTGAAAAACTAAAAGTGAAAAGTGGTGCGGCCGGGTCGAGTCGCAGGGATGTTGCTATAGAATGCCAATCTACCATCTGCTAAGGGTAAGCAGAGAATGAGATTAAATGTGAATACCGTTTAGACCGTCACTTTTCACTTTTAGTTTTTAGTTTTTCACTTTTCACTTAACTCACATATTCCTCCTATACTGTCCACCCACCTCAAACAACGCCTTGGTTATCTGTCCAAGTGAACTGACCTTCGTAGCTTCCATCAATTCGGAAAACATGTTCTTGTTATGAATCGCAGCTTCCTGGACTCGCTTAAGTCTGTCTAACGATTTATGGGATTGAAATGCGTGCAGGTTTTTCAGCATTTTGATTTGAAATTCCTTTTCCTCACTCGTGGCACGGATCACCTCTTGCGGCAGGAGCGTAGGTGATCCCTTCGAACTGAGGAAAGTGTTTACGCCGATGATTGGAAATTCACCCGTGTGTTTTAGCGTCTCGTAATACAAACTTTCCTCCTGTATTTTTCCACGTTGATACATGGTTTCCATTGCGCCTAATACACCTCCGCGTTCAGTAATCCGGTCAAATTCGGCAAGAACTGCTTCTTCAACCAGATCCGTCAATTCCTCAATAATGAAGGATCCCTGTAGTGGGTTCTCATTCTTTGCCAGTCCGAGTTCTTTGTTAATGATGAGTTGAATTGCCATCGCCCTTCTGACTGATTCTTCCGTTGGGGTTGTAATCGCTTCATCATAAGCATTTGTGTGCAAGGAGTTGCAATTATCGTAAATGGCATACAACGCCTGTAGCGTAGTGCGGATATCGTTGAAATCAATCTCTTGCGCGTGCAGGGAACGACCAGAGGTTTGGATGTGGTACTTGAGCATTTGTGATCGATCGTTCGCCTTGTATTTATACTTTAAGGCTTTAGCCCATATCCTCCTGGCCACCCGCCCGATGACGGAGTATTCAGGATCGATTCCGTTTGAGAAGAAAAACGAAAGGTTCGGAGCAAATGCATTGATATCCATACCCCTGCTGAGGTAATACTCTACATATGTGAAACCGTTGGCGAGCGTGAACGCCAGCTGGGTAAGGGGATTGGCTCCAGCCTCTGCGATGTGATATCCGGAGATGGACACCGAGTAGAAATTGCGAACGTTCCAGTCAATGAAATATTGCTGGACATCACCCATTAGCCGCAGGGCAAATTCAGTGGAAAAGATACAAGTATTTTGTGCCTGATCTTCTTTGAGAATATCCGCTTGCACTGTGCCACGTACCTGCGATAGTGTATCCTTTTTGATTTTTTCATATACGTCTGCGGGCAGCACTTCATCGCCTGTAACTCCAAGCAACATCAGACCCAAGCCGTTGTTCCCTTTTGGTAGCTGGCCCTGATACGCAGGTTGAAGTTTTTCCTTGCCGGAATAAATTTCGTCGATCTTTCTCCTCACCGATGCAAGCAATCCATTGGCTTGAATGTAAATTTCACATTGCTGATCGATCGCAGCATTCATGAAGTATCCCAACAACATCGGTGCAGGCCCGTTTATTGTCATGGATACAGAAGTCTTTGGATCTGCGAGATTAAATCCGCTGTAGAGTTTTTTGGCGTCGTCAAGACAGCAGATACTCACTCCGGAATTTCCAATCTTGCCATATATATCCGGACGATAGTCCGGATCATTCCCGTATAGCGTTACGGAATCAAAGGCGGTTGATAATCGTTTGGCGGGCATGCTGTGACTCACGTAGTGAAATCTACGATTGGTCCGTTCCGGGCCGCCTTCACCTGCAAACATGCGTGTAGGATCTTCACCTTCGCGCTTAAAGGGATAGATTCCGGAGGTGTATGGAAATTCACCTGGAACATTTTCTTCCAAAATCCAACGAAGTATATCGCCCCAGCTTTTATAGCGCGGCAGCGAAACTTTTGGTATCTGCAAATGAGATAGTGATTCGGTATATGTTTGAATAGAAATGCCTTTGCCCCTCACCATGAATTCATAAACTCCATCCCGGTACTTTTTTACTTTGTCGGGCCAGTTTTCAAGTCGCGTTAAATTTTGAGGGTCCAGCCGTTCCTTTATAAGCCGTGACTTGTTTGCCAATTCCTGTTTTGTTTCTGATCTATCAGCACCTAGCAGCTCCGTTGTTTTATCAATAGCATACAATTGCTCTGCCAGCGCTGATTGTTCCTGAACCCATTCGTCATATTTCCTATTGGCCTCTGTTATTTCACTCAAATACCGGGTTCGATGGGGCGGGATAACAAAAATTTTCTCTGACATTTCACGACTCAACTCGAAAGCAGAATCCAAACTGGCTCCGGTCTTAGCATTAATAACTCCCATAAGATGACGGTAAAGCTGATTCGTTCCTGGATCATTGAACTGAGAAGCAATAGTCCCGTACACAGGCATTTCGTCTGCCTTCTTATCCCATTGTTGGTGACCGCGCTGAACCTGTTTTTTAACGTCGCGCAATGCGTCCAATGACCCACGCTTGTCAAACTTGTTTAAAGCGACAACATCGGCAAAATCGAGCATGTCAATTTTCTCCAACTGAGTTGCTGCACCATATTCCGGTGTCATCACATACAGAGAAACATTGCTATGTTCCAGTATTTCGGTATCGCTCTGTCCAATGCCTGAGGTTTCCAAGATGATCAAGTCAAAGCCGGCGACTTTCAAAATCTGAATGGCTTCCTTGACGTATCCGGAAAGGGCCAAGTTACTTTGCCTGGTAGCTAACGACCGCATAAAGACACGGGGATTATTGATAGCGTTCATGCGGATCCGGTCGCCTAATAGCGCGCCACCTGTCTTCCGCTT
>JAICGJ010000206.1 GCA_025923195.1 Chryseolinea sp. | reverse complement strand
TGCTGGAGCTTTAGCGTAGGCATGGCTTCAGCCCACATGCCGGGCCACCCCCGCATTTGGCTCGGGCCAACGCACCGGCACGGGATTAAATTTTGCGCTTTGAATGAGTCGCTTGGCAGCGCAAAATCGAATGAACTCTCAGCGGCTCACCGTAGCGTAGTTATATAGAAGGAAAGGCTGCCGCAGGCAGGTGCATTTCTCCCTTCCGCTGCGTCAAAAATGGCACATCGCGTGGCAAGCTGTCCGAAAGATCCGCGCTTAGAATAGTACTTCAATTATCCACTGTTTATTCGCAGAGTATCTTCAGGAGGATCTCATATTTTGCTGTACGAACGAGTAAAGGTGTTCAATTGGTATTTTCGGCCTTTGCGAATTCACTTTTGCGCCCTTTGCGTGAACCGGTATATAAGTTCTTTTAGAACAGAAGCAGTGGCTAGACCTAAGAAGTCACAGGAAATTTTTCCGAACAGGAACGAGCTCAATCAGGAAGGAGTTTGATCATAATGTCCTTGTAATACACTTTGCTTTTTGGATCATGCCCCTGCAACGCAACGGTACCACTGGATAAACGGCCATTCTCTCCTTCGGTATATTCATTGATAACCTTATCATTGACCTTGACAGTAATCTTTTTACCTTGAACAATAATGTGTTGCGTAAACCACTCATTGTCTTTGGCAGGTGCTTCTTTAACATCCTGTATGGCATAAACGCTCCCTGTTTTGCGCCAGTCCGTATGTGTGTTGTTAACTTGTATCTCGTAGCCTTTGGAGGGCCAGTCCGTTTCCTGGTAGGCGGTATGGATAAAGATTCCCGAGTTGGAGCCCGGCGTTGTCATGACCTTCAACTTGAACTCAAAGTTCTTAAAATTGTGATTATTGAGGGGGCCATCATAAAACAAATGAGCACGCTCTCCAAAAACGACAATTGCGCCGTCGGCGACCGTAAATGTCGAAGGATGTTCAGCTGCCTTCCATCCCTGCAGCGATTTCCCATCAAACAATTTTATCCAGCCATCAGAGGTCTGCTCTGGAGTCATGGCGGAAGAAATTATCAGAAAACTTATAGCTGATGCGAGAAATGCGAATCGTCTCATGGTAGTTTGTTTCATTAAACTTACAGTAAAGTGTTATCACACGCAATAGTGTTCGTCGGGTTATGCCAATTTTACAACAGTATTAGGATATATTTCGCGACAAAGGCTCGAAGCGGGAAGCAGCGGAATGACAAGTAGGTAAAAGGGTATAGGCCTTACCTAGTTATATACACCTTCTAAGGCTCACATGTTTCTGCTATAAAAATGCGTGAAGGCATACAATTTTCATTTTGCGGTCTTGGCGAATTCACTTTTGCGGCCTTTGCGCGAAACGGTATTTCACTTAACAGCACGAACACGAAAGGACAACGATGGAGCGCATGAATTTAATTGCGGGCCTAACGACCCAGGGCAAAACGTCTGTTCGTTCAATCAGTATCTAGGAACCTTACATCTTGATTTTTATTTAAAACCAAGCTTCTCCTTGGCCACTTGTATTTCGGGCGCCGACATGAAGAGTTTCCAGAGCAGACCTGTCCGGTGATTTTCAATCATAACAATTGCGGGCCCCTGGTCAATTGCTAGATAACGTTTAGGGTACCAGTTTTCGCTTTCGCTAAAAGCATCATAAAAGCCAAACTCACCAAAGACCTTGTCTCCCAGGTCTTCATATAAATGGCGAACAACTTTCATTGACTCTTCCGGCGTATAAGGAAATGATGACAACGCAGCCGTTGGAGAAATGACGCCAAGATCTTCGTTTGGACTGTGGGCAGCATATCCCCTTGGTGAATAGCTTGCCGTCAGCCCCCAGCAGTCTTCACCATATCCTTTGTAATTCTTAGGATTTTCAATGCAATACTGCCGATTGATAAGCGTGTGATTTTTGTTGTGCTCCCAGTAGTCAGCATAGCTATCCTTTAGATTCCTGGGATCTAGTCCCACGAATGAATAATGTGACCAGAAAAGCGGTCCGCCATATTGTGGCGCTAGATTATGCTTGAGACTTAAGTGATATCCGTATTGCCGATGGGAGGGATCATTGCGCATTCCGCCGCTGCGAGCCCATCCTTCGTGATAGACTTCGGCAGGAATTGTATGAGTAGGCGACGCGGCGGCAAGCACATACATGATGAGACATTCGTTGTAACCTTCGACAGGAAAATTCATCTTCCACTGTTTGTCAGGGGACCAATGCCAGTACAGAACGTTTTTACCATTGCGGTGCCAGTCGAACTCAACTTCGCGCCAGAGCTTATCGATTTTAGCCGCCAGAGCCTTTTCATTTTCGTTGCCATTTTGGAAATATTGGCGTACACAGAGCAAACCCTGCAACAGGTAAGACGTTTCGACAAGATCGCCCCCGTTATCGTCCGGACTGAAAGGCTTCACTTTTCCTGTTTCGCCGTCAAGCCAGTGCGGCCACACGCCATGGAATCGATCTGCCTTCTCCAGCCAATTCACAAGCTTTGTCAGCCTTTCAAGACCCTCTGTGCGTGTGATAAAATTGCGTTCGATAGCAACCAGTATAGCCATAATACCAAACCCTGTTCCACCAGAGGTAATGATGTGCTTATCATTTTCCGGATAAATGTTGTCAGAGTGGTACCGCTCACGAGCAGCGCCGGAAGTGGGCTCTGCTCCGTCCCAGAAATATTGAAACGTTCTATACTCGACCAGTGTGAGCAAAGAATCGTTCGATAACCTGCCGGTCTGTTGTTCGGTTACAGCGATAGGCTGCTTCGCGCAGCTGGAAGCGACGAGCAGTAAAACAAGAACTCTAAAATATTTAGGAATTATGGCGAGCATGGGGTTTTTATGCTAGAATGATTTGACAACTTAAGTGCTTATGTGTTTAAGTGTTTATGTGTTTACGTTACTTTACGCAAATTCTTTGCAGTCTGATCAAATTGACTTCGAACGAGATGGCACATCCAACATTAACACCTAAACACTTAAACGCTTAAACACGTGACTTATCAGTCAATTTACTACCGCCAGCGCCATTCCATCGTGCATCTTTGATCCAACGGTCTGGATAATGGTGGCTGTAACGCCTGACACGGTGGAAAGAAATTCATTGAATCTCCTTGCACCTTGAACCATTTCGTCTGGGGAGTCTGGGTCCATCACCTTTCCATCGCGGATCACGTTGTCAGCAACGATTAAGGTCCCAGGTCGCGAAAGTTTCATCGCCCACTCGAAGTATTCCTTGTAGGGCTGTTTATCCGCATCGATAAAAATCATGTCGAATGGACCTTTAAGTTTTGGTAAAAGGTCTAACGCCCTCCCTACCCGTATGTCCACAACGTTACTTAAGCCAGCCCTATCGATATTTCTTTTCGCAACCTCTGCATGAAGCGGTTCAAATTCAAGTGAAACCAGTTTACCGCCTTTGGGCAAGGCACGGGCCATCCAAATAGTACTATAACCCACAAGGGTACCGATCTCAAGAATGTTGCTAGCATTACAAATTTTTGCCAGTACCTGAAGAAATTTCCCCTGGTTGGCCGATACGCTGATCGGAGGAATGTTGGCCTCATTAACCGAGTCATTTGTTGCTTTCAAAATTTCGTCCTCCGAACCCACAAGATCGCGGATGTATTCGTCTACTTGTTCAAAGATTTCCATTCCCATAAGATCCGTTTGAAATAATTGTCATTAATTTATTTGGTGATGTTTTCGATTTAGCAATTCACAATTCAGCTGATAACACATCAATTATTTGTTTTGCTTGAGCCAGCCATTGGTTTCCATCCAGTGTTTGCAACTGAGAAACCATTCATCCCTGGTCTTGGGATTATTCAGGCCAAAACCATGTCCTCCCTCCTGATATATATGCAACTCAGCCGGCACGTTGTGTCTTAATAGATTTTCGTAGAATCTTATGCTGTTAGCAGGTACGACCACCTCATCGTCTGATGCGTGAGCGAGAAAGCTTGGCGGTGTCTCTGCAGTCACTTGAAGTTCGTTAGAATACATATCGATGTCCGATTTTTCAGGCTTCGTTCCCAGTAGCCTGTCTCGCGAACCGCGATGACCAATATCATCGTAAAAACTAACGACCGGATAAATGAGTATCAGGAAGTCGGGGCGTATGCTGGTTTTGTTCTCATTTGGAATTTGCACATGCTTAAAGTGTGTGCCTGCCGTCGACGCCAGGTGTCCGCCTGCGGAAAATCCTACGACGCCAATACGCTTCGGATCGATTGTGAATTTATCAGCCTGCTCCCGAACGATTTTTATGGCTTGCTGGGCATCCTGAAGTGGACCAATTTTCTTATTTATCATAGTTTCATCATCAGGCAGCCTGTATTTTACGACAAACGCAGTTACACCAATCTCATTAAATTTTTTAGCAATGTCGTATCCCTCATGACTGAGAGAGTTGGTTGAATAACCACCGCCGGGAAAGATGATTACTGCCGTACGGGTTATAAGTTGGGGTGGCGCGGGAAAATGACGTATGGTTGGAACTGAAATTTTTCTGACGACGGTTATACCATTTTCTTGTTCCGTTTCCTCTGCATTCCTTGTGTCTTTGCTGTTCGGTATTCTATTTTCATATAAAGAAAAGATTTCTTGGGCGTGCGATTGGTTCATCATACTAAGTACACATAGAAGGATAGCGTAGATTTTAGGCATGGTATGCTTATCACGAAGTGGTAAAGTAATTAATTCTTGCGAATTAGTCTGCACGTAATGTGAACCCAACACGTGTATCCGAGTCTGTTTTGTTTACTAACTCTCAAAAGATCAAGAAAGAGGCGTGTGTTAGTGTCGCATCTGACCCTTAAAATGGTCAATTTTACCCCCCGTCCGGACCCGATCTTTATTGTTGTTTTGTCGTACAATAGTAGAACAACTAAAAAACAAGTACCATGGAAACGACTGAAAGAACAGCTATTACTGTTGAGACGTTAGTAAAAGCGCCAATAGAAAAAGTTTGGAAGTATTGGAATGATCCGGAACACATCACAAAATGGGCGTTCGCATCCGACGATTGGCATGCACCATATTCTGAAAATGATTTGCGGACGGACGGAAAATTTAAAACCACAATGGCGGCCAAGGACGGAAGCTTTAGTTTTGATTTTGAAGGAGTGTACACCAACGTAACTCCCAACAAGGTTATTGAGTATACGATGAGCGACGGGAGGAGGGTAAAAGTAACGTTTTCGGGAGATGCATCTGAAACAAAAGTTACCGAAACCTTTGACCCTGAGAATACTCATCCGGTTGAAGTACAACGCGATGGCTGGTCCGCTATCCTAGAAAACTTTAGGAAGTATACCGAGAAAAACTAGATTCTGTCGCAACGGACGGAGTGCGAGCTCACTCCTCTATTTTCCTTGAGTCGAGAGGAGACTTCTCAATATCTTTCTTAAGATTGACAATCATGGTAAAATGCAGAAGGGTATCGCGCTGATGCATCAGTTTGCAGGTTCTTTTATTGCTCGAAGCCCTCAACATATAAATGGAAAAAATCGAGATGACATTAGGGTGCGCAGATTAGTTGTCTTCAACAACGTGTTGCCGGAGTGATGTTTCACGTATGAAACCGATCGTTAATAAAAAATTTGTGCTTGAAAAATTTCAGGGAAAAGGAGGTTGGACCTATGTGAGCATAAAGGACAACACATTGAGTAAAAAGGGACCATTCGGCTGGGTAAGGGTAAGAGGTACCATTGATGATTATGAAATCAGAAAATATCATCTGATGCCAACTGGGAAAGGGAGTTTAATGTTGCCGGTGAAGGCGGAAATTCGAAAAAAAATCAATAAAGGGGAGGGCGATTATGTTCATGTTATCTTATACCCTGACGATGAGCCCCTTGACGTGCCCCAGGAAATGTTGGCCTGCCTACGCGACGAACCAAATGCATTGAAGTTCTTCAACTCTCTTTCCGAAAGCGAACGCAAATATTATATCGGATGGATTTATTCCGCGAAGAGAGAGGAAACGAAGGTCGATCGTATGGCCAGAACTATCAACAGGTTAATAAAGGGATTGAAAATGTATGACCGCGACCGGAAAGATCCCTCGGACAGTTGGTCCAGAGAATGAATCCCCACAGGTTGGAGCCTCAGCCCATTTAAACCACTACTGATCTGGGCGCCGGTAGATACTGCCAATGTAAAATTGGACAATATCTACCATACCTGTGACCACTATAGACTAATCATTCTGGAACCGAATTATTTCTCGATGAATACCAGTGTTCCTTCAACAATACCGATACTGCCATAAATTAGCCATTTGAATTCTGCAGGTTTCGGGCGCTCTTTGAAGTCTCTTAGTCTTTCACCTTACACAAACAAAAGTAGATTTTGAGGTCATTAAGTGATAACACTGTGCTCCCAGAAATTAGAATAGATGTAACATTTTTTACAGGAGCAGATATGATAAGAATGACCAGCTGAGGTCGCGGCGTTAATCAATTACCGCCGCGGTTCGAGTATTCGGATGGCAAAACGCCAAACTGTTCCTTAAAACATTTTGCAAAATAGGACATATGATTGAATCCAGAGAGATAAGCAGCTTCTGCTACGTGGACTCCGGGCTGCCGGAGAATCTGTGCTGCCCTCTTTAATCTGATGGACCGGATAAAGTCACTGGCAGATTGGTTCGTCAGCGCTTTTAGCTTACGATGTAATTGCATCCGGCTCATGCCGATATTGGACTGCAGCTGTTCTACCGTAAATGATTCGTTGTCTATATTGGATTCAATAACCTTGACGAGCTTGTCCAGGAAGGCCATATCCCTGTCACTAAGCGGCACGTCTGAAGGTTGTAGTGTAAATTCCCGGCTGAATTTCTTGCGCAATCTATCATTTTGGCTGAGGAGGCTTTTAATCCTCGCATTTAGTTCAATGATTTCAAAGGGTTTTGTTACATATTGTTCGGCACCTGTTTCAAAGCCCGCGATTTTTGTTTGTGAGTCATCGCGTGCAGTAAGCAGGATGACGGGGATGTGACTGGTCCTGTCGTCGTCTTTGAGATTTTTGATGAGCGTTACCCCATCCATTATCGGCATCATAATATCCGTAATGATTAGATCTGGAATTCTCTTTTGCGCGATCGATAATCCATCAGCGCCATTTGCAGCTTCCAGAATTGTAAACTGATTGCCAACCTCGTTCTTTATATATAACCGGAGATCATGATTGTCTTCGACCAGCAATACAACAGGGAGATTGTCGTCAGCGGAAGCTAAATCGCCGGAATGCTCCTTCGAATATTCGGGTAGGTATGATTCCATGCCGGCCAACTCTCCAGGGAAGGGTTGCTGAATAATATTACTGTCTTTCGAAGCTATACCTGTAGGAAGACGGACCTTGAAAGTACTTCCTTCACCTTCGTGACTTTCCAGCATGATATCGCCGCCCAGTAAATCAACAAGTTCCTTCACCAGTGCAAGACCTAACCCTGATCCTTCGTGGGCGCGGGTTTGCGTTGCATCCACTTGATAAAACCGGCTGAAGATTTTTGACTGTAGTTTTTCAGGGATGCCAATGCCTGTATCGTGAACGGTCAGTAACAACGCATTGTTCGCATCGAGGGCCACGTTTATGTCAACGACACCACCTTTAGGGGTGAACTTAAAAGCATTTGAAAGAAGGTTGTATACAATTTTTTCAAGTTTATCTGGATCGATACTGACAATTACGTCGCGCTCGGGAATAAAGATTTGGTATGAGATTTCTTTCGGTTCCGCCATAGGTGAGAAGGAGTAAGCGATATCGCGTACAAACCTGAATACATCCAGGTTTCTGGGCTCAGCCTTCACCAATCCGACCTCCATTTTTGTAAGGTCCAGCAATTGGTTGACCAGTCGAAGCAAACGCTTTGCGTTTCGCGTCATCAGTCCTCGTTCATCGTCTGAGATACTGCCTTGTTTTTTCTGCAGTGGTGCCAAGATCAGGTGCAAAGGCGTACGGAATTCATGAGAAATGTTCGCAAAAAACTGAGATTTCATCTGATCCAACTGTTTTATTTGTTCAGCCTCCAACTGAGCATCCCTTGCCCTGCTTGCCTTTTCATCTGCCTGCGCCTGTGAAATTTTGCTCGCGCAAATGGAAGCGATCGTGGTTAAAACATCCAAATGGTATCGTGTGAAGAAATTTCTTTCGGGATGTTCAGAATCAATTACACCTATCACTTTGTTATGAACGATCAGTGGCACTGCCAATTCTGACAGCCGCGCCTGATCATCGACGATGTATCTGGCGTCTTGCGAGGCATCATCCACAATCTCGGCAACGGCAGATTGCGCAACTGATCCCACAATTCCCATTCCTAACGGAATCTCTATTGGTCCGTAAATATTGAATTCCTCGGGATTTTTTTTCCCATATGCTGCCTTTTGAATCAGTACGCCGCGACTTTCATCCAAGAGATAGATAACGCAGTCCACCAGACCTAATCTTGAGATGCAGTTTTTAGCAACGTCCCAAAGTATCTCGTCGATTGTATTTTTCCCAAATAGGGAAGTAGCAAAATAATTGATGGTATCGTTCGTCTCTATCCGCATTGAGATCTGTTTCTGCAATTGCAGGTTTACTCGTTCGATTTCATCTTTCTGTTCTGCTATTAACCGGTTTTGTTGGTCGAACTTTTTCATATAAACCTTTCTCATGCGATATTTCTGGTAGTACCAGGCTACTACAATCAATAGTACGGCCATTATTCCGATTAGCCATTTCCAAATGGATTCTACCTGCTTTGCGGGAAAAGTTTCAAACGCTAATGTCTCTTTCGCCGGACCTGCTGTCACATGGTCGGTCAGATTGACGATCTTGTTGTGGAAAGAAGCTCTTGCTATTGCGAATCCTGTACAAAAGAGCAGTGAGATGATCAAGCATGTGGCTAATAACATGGGCCGTTTTCGTTTGTCGAAAGAAAATCCTACTATCCTCATACACAAGAGCTTGAAAGATACCCGTCTTTTTATATACAAAATAAAAAATTCCGGGCTCTTATTTCTGCCTCGTCCGTCAAAAAACGAGCAGTTACGTGATAGTGCTGATAGCTAAGGTTGAATCAATTTACATATTTGGTTTTTGAAGCGTTTTGATGGTTCTTGAATCCTGCATATGCTTTGCAATAATTCAGAACAATGGTGTAATCCTTCATCACTCCCATGCCTATTGACCCATGCGAGTGAACTGTTGACCAGCTAATCCCGGCGGTCAGCGCTTTAATTTCAAATGTTTCCATTACCAATTTTTCAGCGCGCGTTACGCTACCTGTCACGAAACCGCAGAGACCTCTTCCCAAAATTTTCCCCGGGGTTGCAAAATCAAATTGTTTAGGATCTGCTGATCTCAGCAGGAGTCCCAGGGCAGATCCGGTATCAAGCATCAGATCGAAAGTTGTACCCTCGGGATGTGAGAAAAATATTTTCGAGTTTATAAGCGGCTTGCAGTCTTGAATGCGCAGTGGAATCTTTATATAACCATCGGGAAGGTTTGCCTCCGCTGCGGGACGGAAAGTGATCAGTTTGTTGGAGGCGTCGATCTCTGTTTCAAATTTTATGAATATGTCGTAGCCAATGATACCGTGGACATCAGGACGACCTGCGAAAAGGGAGTTTCTTGGGACGATGACTACCGGAATCTTTTCCCCTAGCAGCGCGTGAATTGAAACCGTATTGTCGAGGGCGAGTTTGCCGCTTAATGGTCCTCCGTTACCTAACCCGGCGAACTTTATTCTACGCTCTGGCTCGATCCTGAATATTTTTTCAAATCGTTTTCCAAATAACAGCAGGTTACGGCTGCCCGTGTCGAGTATAAGATTCACGTTAACCGTATCGTTGATTGTTACAGGTAATAGGATGAGATTCTTAAAAGTTTTATAATTGATTGTCACTTCCCGCACGTGGTCAGGTAGTGAAAATCCGGCATCGGTGTACGCCTCCAGTAAGCGAGGAATAAACAACAAAAATAGAGACAGAACGAAAACCGCTGCATATAACGGAAATTGAGGTATGATGCGCAACCCCCTGCCTTGATAGATTGTCAGATCATCAGTTTTCTCTTTCATGTCCATTGGAAAAATATTTTGTGATGGTCTTGATGAAGAATAAAGAAAATGTAACCTGTTTATCGTATCCTGATTTGTGGGGAGGATCGCGCCGGCGGCAAGATCCTGGCGTCCATCACGACCTCTTTTACAACGATGTCGTGGAATCATCATTTTTGCCGAAACCCATAGATGGCAACGTGTGTGTTTTATTTTTTCAACCGTAGTTGTGAGTGTCGCCGTTGGCTGAGACGTTGGGCTGCGACCATGGCCTACAAATGAATATCTCCTACATAGCGCCTAGGCGATTAGATCTGA
>JAICGJ010000205.1 GCA_025923195.1 Chryseolinea sp. | reverse complement strand
GCCTTATTTCCAAAATCATCGTTCCGATGGAAAAAGATTCTTATACCTGCAGCAGCAATCGTCGTCATCGGCCTTCTGGTCTGGCTGGTGCCAAAAGTTATCGTTTCTGATCCTCAACCAGAATTCAGCTTCACTGTAAGGGATATTAATAATGGAAGAAGGGTTAGTGACTCATCGGCATGTTATGTACCTTGTCTTGTTTCGCTTAACAGCAGTTCAAAAAATGTTGACTCCGTGCGCTGGACGATAAATGATACGATTAGTTTGAAAGGAACCAACACTGATTACCCATTGCTTGAAGCCGGCAAACACAAAGTCGAATTGACAGCGATGAAAGGTGATCGACAGGAAACCCTTGCTAAAATGTTTCTCGTAAAAGCCGTACCCAGTTTTGAAGCAAAAAACAATGGTTGTATCGCACCTTGTGAAATAAATTTTGCGCACACTTTGACAAACGTGAAAAGTTTCAATTGGGATTTTGGAGATGGAACGAACTCCGACACGGCCACTCCATCAAAAAAATATTCAGCGCCTGCGGAATATAAAGTAGTACTCACAGTAACTTATGAAGATGATCTCAAAAAGAGTACCTCAGATACGGTAACAACAAGGCAGGAAACCGCACCCTTTGCTCAATTCACAATTGTAAAGGGCGGTGTGCTTGGGCAGGTGCCTCGTGACGTTACTTTCCAAAACACGTCGCAAAACGCAGACCAATATATCTGGAATTTTGGCGACGGTACGAATGGTATCACAAATGCGGCGTTGCCAAGCATCACCCACAAGTATAATGCAGAAGGAAGCTATACCGTGGTGCTCACTGCAAAACATAACAATAAAGAAAGCACTGCAGCTAATGGATTTTATATTGGGCCTCTCGAAAAGATGGTACACTGGCCAATTAGAGACATAAAAGTCTTGAAAACGATTAATGAAAATCCGGCTATAAAAGAAAGGGTCATGAAAGATTATCGGGTGGTTCAGCCCTAGACAGAAGACAGAAGAAATAAGTAAATCCCCAAAAGTCAAAGTCCTACTCTGGTCGTCTGGCAAGTTTTAGATGTTGTACCAAAATTATAAGGAGATGGTTTTTATAATATTTTGAGAAATCTCCTTTTGTTGCGATCTGCAATTTCGTTATGAACTGGAATTAGATCGGTTGATCATTAAAAAATATTCATATGGCAACTCTTCCTTTTTTTTATTGTATTCATGGTGCTGATGCTCCGCAGCATCTTGGAAAAATTCAACAGATATCACAAAAATTCAAACAAGAACAGAGGATAAATGATTTTATCCCACTCACAATAGAAGATGCGGTGAGTTCATTGGCTGGAAGATTCAGAAAAAACGATCTCATTGTTCTATTGCTTACGCACGAACTGGAGACAAAACGAATGGAGATCACAGCCCTGCTTTCGCAGATCAAAAACAAGTTTCCGGAGAGTATCATTGTCGAAATTATCATCGACAATATACCGTTTGTAAATGACCATATTACCTTGCCTATGGACCTGAAGCCTATCCGCAACGCCCAGGATATGGACGGAGCATGGAAAGGTATTGAGGAAAGTCTTAACCAGATTTTACCGAAGCCTTTGGATTGGAAGAAATACTTAAAGTTTGCAATACCCGTTATAGTCGCCTTAGTCGCTCTGCTTATCTGGAAACCCTGGCAGGGAAAGTCCGATGATTTCAGAGCCGCGTTTATAGTCGATACGACCCAATGCGCGGCTCCTTGTACGGTCAACTTTAAAAATACCTCTAGTAATGCATCTTCTTATGCGTGGAACTTTGGTGATGGTAGTGTGAGTTCGGAAAAAGATCCTTCACATATTTTCGAACGTGCCGGAACCTATACGGTCAAACTCGTCGCTTCGAAGGAGGGAAATCAACAAGAGGAGACTGTGGAAATTAAAGTTGTCGAGGCGACTCCAGATCTGAAGCCTAAAGCCGCCTTTTCTAGCAATAAGACCACATGTGAGGCTCCCTGTACTGTTGTTTTCACCAATTCTTCGGAGAACGCTGACAAATACCGTTGGGATTTTGGCAATGGCACCTCCAGTGAAGAGGTTAATCCTACGTGTACGTTCAATAACAGCGGCAACTTTAAAGTCAAACTTACGGCTTCGCGCAATGATCAGGAAGACGCTATTACGCACGAGATTGTAGTGGGTCATTCGCCTGCGCCGGCACCAGTTGCTGGGTTTACCCCAAGCAAAACCAATTGTATGATCCCTTGTACAATCACTTTCACAAACCAGTCGCAGAACGGTACATCTTATCGCTGGGATTTTGGCGACGGGACCTCCAGCGCTGAAGCGAGCCCCTCTCATCAATACTCCACACTGGGACAATATCAGGTCAGGCTTGTCGCAATTAATTCCGCTGGCCAACATGATATTGCCAGAACAATAACGGTTGGAGCGACTGCAAACGTACCAAGTTTTCAGGTCAGTACATCAGGAAATGACGCTAGTATAGCTACCGGCGATGATGAGATCGACTCCGACGACTGGACAAGCGTCGAGCTTTCTTATTCAGTAAGGATCGTAAATTCCAGACGAGAAATACAACTAACGGTTGATTGGTATTCACAAGAACGGAATAGTAACAAGAGCAAGGGCAACACGAGGTACAAGTCATCGAAAACTTTTACACTTTTCACAGCTCCGCCAGGCTCAGTCATAGACGAAGTACAGGGACTTGTGCTTTCGGCAAACGGGGAACAGTATTATTCAGGTGAGGCGCACGGTTTCAAGACTTTTCCTAGCACTGGCTCGCTCCGTAACATAAGAGTGAAGTTCGATGCCGCTGGTGGGCACGATAGGCAACAGCAAGCGCTAACGGCAACGTTAGGGGCCTTTTCTGTCATTCTAAAGGCTGGCAGCTGAGCATTGAATCTCACAAGTTACCAGGTCATTTAGCTTTGATGAAAACCTTCAGCATGTCGGCAAGCATTCTCTGTAGTTCTAAAAGCAAGATTTTATCAGCGAAAATCAGGCGTTAAAAATTTTATTGCAATAATAGCTCCATACTCGTTTCACCCTTCGGCAAATACTCAAGCTCGTAACCAAATTTTGATGGAGGGAAATCCTTCAATAGTTTTTTGGATGAATCAGTCTCATTCGTACAGATCAATTTGATTTTTCTTTTCTGGTTATTCGCAGAGGTTACAATCCACGACAATGTTTCGAAGTCGGGGTTATCATGCCTGCCATCGGCGGATATAATATATGTATCGGCCATTATTTTATCAAAAAAATCTTCCGTTGAATTCCTCACACTGCCATGATGCGGAACTTTAAAAACATCTACATGAAGCTTCCCTTCTGCATCCAATAACTTGGCTTTTTCCAAACCCTCAATAATAAAATCTCCACGCCCATCACCTGTAAATAATATTGTTTTTCCCCCAGACTCCATGAGGAACATAATGCTGCTTAAGTTCGGAACCGACTTATCCAGTTTACTCAGAATCTCCGGATCCGCAGACATAACTTTAGCTTCATTTTTCCTGATCCACTCCATCCATTCCTTCTGAAGTTTATCGAGGTTGTCTTTGTTCGGTCCAACGATGGTAAGTTTAATATTATCAAGGGTAATGCATTCGGAAATAGTTTCACAGGAGATGATCTCGTTTTTTGAGAGCTGATTAATTGGGATACTTAAAAGCTTGGCATTTCTTCGCAACGTATCGCCCTGCTTAACACTTTGCAGCGCCAGGTTACTCGACGGCATGGTCGAAGCAACATTGTTCACATTCATAAACATATTCTGGAGCGCCTTCGTCAGATTATTTCCCCGGGAAATGGTTTGAGAAAATGAATTGATCCAAAGCTCATTTATTTTGATAACCTGATCTTCTTCATCAGCAGCATTTTGTTTCAGTTCTTCCAGCAAGTCAATCAAGCCGACAATATGATCACCGTCAATGTGGCTCAATACCATTAGGTCAATCTGGCCCCCCTTGCTTTTTATTTTCAAAAGTTCGTTTCGGAGGGAGCCTGAGTACACCCCGGCGGGACCGCCGTCAATGAGCATGTACTTAGTATTTTTTTTGTCGCCATATTCAACGATAAGACAGTCGCCAAACTTGGCCTGTACAATTCTTAGTTTAAACATAATAGTGACGTTATAACTGAGTAAGTTGAGATGCCAGATTACCTGTGACTACCAGTGCAAAGTCCTGGGGACTGAAAATGATATTCGCTGCCTGGACAGCGATCAGGTATTCTCCCGGCTCAGCATTTTCAATGCGTATGATCTCGACGTTGTTATCGCGATCGAACGAAGTGATTGTTCTGGGAAGTTCATGGTTACCGGTCCATTTGTGTTGCCTTGCCTTGTGCATCACAAATAGATTCAGGTTGTTCTGCAATCCCCTGCCAGGCGGATCCGTCCAGCAGAGACAAGCACGCAACGGAGCGCCATCTTCGACTTTCACAGCAAACAAGAAACGTTCACCAGTACTGTTGAATTGCAAGTCAGGGCGTTTCCAGGAATCCACGAAAGCAAGTTTTAGGTTCTTTTGCAACTGGTTGGGTATTGCATTTTTCATATCAATACAACCGAACCCCTGGTGAAAATTGGGTACAAATGCATGATCGGCCAAAGAGTCGCTGCCCCTCAACATTCTCGTACTGTTAATAATGGCAGCCTTTAACAAGGCAGCGCTGGGCTGATACGAAAATTCCTTCTCAAAATATTCCCGGATCAGTGCGGCAAATCCGGCCACGATCGGAGCTGACATACTTGTCCCGCCCATAAAAGCATACATCCTGTTTTTTGGATACGGACCCCAAAAGTTGGCGACCGGGGCAGTGGACGATTTCGTCGACGCGATGTCAGTTCCGGGCGCAACGACGTCAGGCTTGATACGACTTTCATTTCCACACGGACCGCGGCTGCTAAATCCCGCAAGGCATTCCACATCGCCTGAGATCTTTTGTCCCCACATCGGGTCATCAGGATACACGTCCGGCCAGGCATCGCCATAGGTTAATGACGCAAATCCGCCGCTCACCCTACTGCTTCGGCTGGCGCCTACTGTGAGTGCATTTTTTGCAGTTGCCGGTGAACCGAGTGACAACCAATCCACAAATCCGATCTTGCTGTTCTTGGGTTGTAATGCCGTGCCCTCGTTCCCCCCTGAAATGATGATGAGCATATCTTTGTGGCCGTATACAAACTCGTCCACCTCAAGAGAGTTGAATAAATATTCTGATTCGGCCAGGGCTCCCCAGCTGTTATTATGAATCCTCACCCCTTCGTCATATGCTTGCTGAAAAAGGTCGCGCAAGTCGAGAGGCAGACCTCCGAGATATCCTTCTGCATCCATGACAGACTGAAAAAATAGCTTTGCTTTCGGAGCAAGACCCTTAATCAATCCCTTGGATGATTTTCCATTTCCGACAATCGAGCCAGAAACGTGAGTACCGTGACCGTTAGGATCACTTGGATCTCCGGGGCGACCCAACGCAACCACCTTATGAATCTGATCCCGCAAGTCAGGATGATTTACATCGATTCCAGTGTCTGCGACTCCTACAAGCTGCCCCTCCCCTTGATAAGGAATTGTCAACTTTATAGCATCGCCGGTTTGACTTTCTGTATTCAGGAATAGTCTTGCCTTGTCGTTGTGGAGTTCCGGTCTGATGAATTCTTCAATAAGATGCACAGCTGAACTTTTCCTGAGTTCTGTTATCACACCAGTGCCTTCAAGTCTGACGCGGACTTTGCCTGGGCGGGCCGCAATAAGCGGAATACCTTTATCCTGAAAAAATTTCGTGACTGCCTCAGTTTGACCCTCGTCGACGCGGATGTCGTAAATAGCAATCTTTGAGGGAACGGGTTCAAACAAAGTTGCGTCTGGGATGACAGATCGCCTAACGATAACCTCAGTGTCTGTAGATTCAAATGGTCTCGCCGCTACAACGAAATCAAGCGTCTGCAAGAATGCGATATCCTTCGGGGATTCAATTTTATAAATATCGTTTTGCAGATTCTCCAGAATACTGATATTGGCCTCATCCAGCTTATTCTTCCATGACGGTAATAGGGCGCCTTTGATCTGGATGAGGAATAAATCTTTTTTTGCCACTGGGCCAATTCCCGATGTATCCGTTTGGTAATGGACGACTCTACCGCCCGATTCAGGGAACAGGCTTCGGCCTAATCCACCCTGACTACCCGAGGGTGGCTGAATAATATCGATCAGAATTCCCTTTTTTTTCAAACTTCCGATATCACTCACCTTGACAAGCCCATAGATAAAACTGGGAGTCTTATCCTGTACTTTTACATATTGAAGAATTACATCTTCCTCTTCTTTTCCATAGTAGTAAGCAAGTATGGGGATTTCACGCATATCAGTTGAATATTTAAGGTACGTGAAGAGAAAAATCAAATAACTGCTATGGGTATTTCCTACCCGAAATCACATGTTGAATTTATGATATTTATTACGATTAGTCAGATCGAAATGATATTATTTTGAAACCTTTTTACAGGGATCAGTTGACAAATCGGGAAAAGGAACAATGCTTCAAAGGCAAATCAATTGCAGTTCGGGTCTGGAAATAAATTTTAACAAATCAAAAAAGTATTTGCTCAGGAGCATTAAATTTAATTGACAACAACATTTCCCTGGCGCTCTACAGATTCTATTAAAGATTGATATTTCACCTAATCTTTCCCGATATGACAGTAGCATGGGGAAAACTGAGGACAATCCATCTTGCTGATGATTATTGCCGGTCTCACAGTAGGAACATTGGTCGCCTATTTTTTTGTGTACGTAAAAAATAAATAGGCTTACGTCGACAAAAGAAACTTCAAGGAACTTTCCAAGAGCGCACAGAATATTCAACGAAAGATAATGGTATATTCTACCAGGGAGGTGACACGAAATTTCTTGCAGTATAATCTGAATTTCATCTTGACAAAATACTTTCCATCTTCCAATTGCCTGCGAGACAAAGAAGCATTCCTTCCTTATTCAAGATCTGAGATCGAAAAAGATAAGTTTGAACTGTCTCTGGATTCCTTTGATTTGACGGAAGCCAGTTCCAAAAATTTGTCGATTGAAAAAGCAGCGGGTTTAAAATTAGCAACAACACATGGACATTTGTTTTCCATGACCTTTTCACAACTTGTAAAAGCAAAGAGAATGCATTAATTGAATGTGACATTTCGAAAGACAATTCCTGTATAAAGTACAGAGCGGTATCAAGCGAGGGCTTGCTGATGAAATCATGGCGCTTCTCGGGGCGCTGGTCGCTGCAATCCCCGTCTTCCTAAGGTCGTTCGCTTCCGTTGATGTTCCATCACGTCAAAAAGGCAAGCATTAAGGATTCGTATTTCACATCTTAAATATTCAGGCGATTTTTTAAGGATCCAATTTCCGAAGGTTACGCATATCGTTAATAGTCCCGACGTACAACGCTTCACTTTCAGCGCTAATGTTTGGCGTAGCATGGACTAATTCCTGTAGCAACGCAATTGCCATATGGATGCGGTCTAACTTCAGTACATTTTGGTTTAAGGCAATGTCAGCTCCCGGTCCTGTTGTCCAAAAGCTTTCATCTTTTGTTTCCAGAATTACAAAAGGAACTTTAAAAGCTTTGTCCATGGTAGTGACACGGTCATCTATTGCCTGGAGCGTTTCTATATCTTTTTCTGTCGGTACGGCAGGAGGTGATGTCAAGCCAAACCACTTGGAAAAAACGAGTTCCATAAATACCTCCGGATTGTTTTGGGTATATTTTCCTTTTTCTTTTGCCTCCTGTGCCCCTTGCACAGTTCCTGATACATCAAACGGCACTAGCCTAAACCATTGGTGCATAAAAGCTAGTGACATATCCACATTACCTTTTTGAGTTTTATCACTAATCAAGTTTGTGTCTTTGATCGCCGGCCCAATGGGCTGACTGCCTGGAGTATCTACCCATGCCGCATAGACGTGGAAAGATGCGGCATTCAACAAAGCCTTCGTGTGATCAAGTTTATCAAACAAGCGGGTTTCCGCGTACGCCTGGTCACTTGAGCCTGGAATGGCTGCATGATGAGCTTCATGGAGAACGATCAGAATCTTTTCTTTATCTTTTTCAAAGTCAGGACAAAACGTAATGATGTGCTTCCCATCCTTGGTCTCTGTGTGATAAGCCGGCGATCCGCTTCTACACCCTCCATCGCACAAAGTGCCACACCGTGAAAGATCTTTTTCCTTTTTTAACCTGCCGAGAAAGTCTTTTACTTCTTCGTAGATTTTCTTAACCTCGTCAACTTTAAAGCTAACATCCCTGGAATCATTATTTCTGAATATCCTGCTAAAAATATTCGGATAATCAGTTTTCTTAGTTTTTTTGGGTGGCAATTGCTCACCCAAAACTTTGTCGATCATATCGATTGCTTTCTGTGCAGATGCCGCGATCGTTGTGCGGAAAGGAGGCGATGTAGTATCGTCACAACTTTTGTCCGTAGGCTGGCCTTTGCATGCCTCGTCATTGGCTTTTTTCTTAGGATCCTTTACCTTCAGGTCGTCTTCTGCTATATCTGTATCAGAAGAAACAGCATCATTCCTCACGCTCCTGTCTAATAGTCCAAGAGTTTTTCTTCCGACGATCCCATCCTGTTCCCCAATGCTCATACCTGCGTCGAGCTGAAAGGTCTTAACAGCATTTTCGGTATCAGTACCATATTTTGAATCTGCTCCAGATTCGCCTACATCGATTCCCAATTGAATCAATGCTTCCTGAATTCTTTTTACATGTTCACCTTTTGAATTGGAAAATTTTCCGATGATAGCTTCGTTGTCAAAAGTCTTTTCAAGGATAGGGTCGCCGGATAATGATGTGGCGGTTAGATCGTGTTTGTCATCTGGAAGACGTTGTAATGCATTTGGTGCTGAACTGAATTGGTCAGCCATCGTCTGGAGCGATTCCGGTGGCGAATCTAACGTATTGGGTAGATTAGAATCGGATTTTGTTTTTCTCCCAGGAGACGGAGAGAAGAAATTCTTTCTGGTGCGAGCTTGTTGACTTTGCGTTGGGAAAAACGGTTGTTGGATTCTCGGGCCAGACTTTGGAAATTTAGTTGAATATGATCCGGATCTGATTTGCATGCTATTATTACATTAACCGCTAACCAATACTTTCTACGATAAACCACTTTCCAACTAAATAATAAGGTTCAAGTTCCTTCACTTCACCGTTCTCGATATATTGGACCTTAGTGTGATAAACAACATTTGCGAACCTCTGATTCATCTGGGTGTAAATAGGCCATAAGTTGTCGAGTTCATCTTCGCCACCCCAACCTTTGTCAAGGACATGGTCGGCATCTGACCCAGTCCAATCATAGTTGTAATTTGTTAAAAGGGTTCGAAACTTGTCTGCATTTGAGTGTTTTTTACTGGACTTCTGTCTTTTCAACATTTCTCCTCGACTAACTTGATTCACGGCAGAAATGCCGATAGTAACGAAAGTTTTACCTCCAAATGACCTTGCTTGTGTAGGAGGAACCGCGAGCTCCGTAACGGATCTGTAGTTTGCATGAATTTCGTTCTGTGGTGGCACTTTTTTAAATCTGGTCCAGCGTTCCTTCTTTGCAGTTAAAGTTATGTTCTCATGATACCCTCTCTTCGTCCACCGAATTTTGATTGGGCGGTCATAGGAGCCGTCACCAATATCTCCTGGTAGTTGACCATCACTTTTAATTGGCTTCACGAAAACATTTATTCCAATGTCGTTGACGTTGTACAGTTTCCCAAAGTCTGAAAGATCCTTTTTAAGTTCTTTGAAACCCGGAATAACGACATTAGTTTTTTTGGAGGGATCTAGCCCCATTTGCCTAACTTTTAAGACAATTGCTGTCGCCTTTTTTCTAAGCCCATCAAGGTGTTCGATCATATCACCAACTCTTTCAAGTTCAACCTTGTCAGTTAGGGATTTGCGTATAATTTTCAATTTTTTTGAGTGTTCAGTAATCCTTTTCGCCAATAATTCTGGGGTTGTTGCCATAACTATATTAACGTCCTTCCCAGACGCACCAACGATGATTCTTATCTCATGAGGCTGGCCTTGCATGCTGAAATCCTCTTCGATGGTTACAGGACCTCCAGGCGATGCTCCATTGAGTTCAGCTTTTTTCTCCGGTTTCGCCTCCTCTTTTCTGTCCTCATCCGACACGACAGCGGAAACTTTAAACGGTTTCGGATTGTCAACACCCTTTGCCGAGGCAGTGACCTTCCATTGGTCTCCATCCAGTCTTATGTGATACTTGATACCAGGAACACTTTTCTCGATTCCATCCAAAGCCTTTCTCAAGTCTCCCTTTGACAACGGACCTTTGATAGTCTCTAATTTCTGAGCACCGTTTTGGAACAACAACGCAGCTTCCTG
>JAICGJ010000204.1 GCA_025923195.1 Chryseolinea sp. | reverse complement strand
TTGATATCCCTAAGGTCAGTCCCGTTACATTTAATGCAGTGAAAGCGAGATGCCTCCTGATTAACTTAGAAGCATTTTTTAAGTAGTAGAGAATAAGCATAGGGCCATATTTTAGAGTTATGCTAATGACCGACCTGCCGCCACTCAGTTGCACACTGGCGATTAATAATTATACTACTTAGTTGGCTTCAGAAGGTTACAGGGTATTCCAGATGTACTTTCGATAAAAGGCAAGACGCAAAAGGACAAATGCCGACACATGTGAGTCACGGTTAAAATTCATCCAAATCAAGATAGCTCCTTGTGATTTCCATATGCTGGTTGAGAAGTCTTTCATACAAGCCATCCTCTTGGACGTAACCGGTGATTTTAATGAGTTCTTTACTCGAAGTTTTGTTAGTAACAGGCGGGGTTGTGCAACTCACGCTCATGCCGGCTTTTTGCATGGCGTAAGTTTTGTTAGAAAACGAATTCTCATTTGTTGCCTGACCACAAACTTCGAATGTCCGTTTTGCGTCGTCTTTTATAATGAGCCAATACTTGCTATACATTTTTTTCTGTGTTTGACGCCCAGGCAAAGCTAGCACCAGGAAATGAAATACCTTTTCTATAAAGGTGTGCGAATGAGTTCATAAAATGTTGCGTTTACAACGAAAATTTCATTAATTTTTTTTGAAACCTGTCCGCATAACCTCCCGTTACGGTGTGTAATTAAAAACAATCCCATAAAACTTTTATGATCCTTACTAATGAATTTCAACACAAGGTGTTGAATGCAGCTAATCGAATGTTTATTTTAACCGCCTTTGTATTCACAGCTTCATTTTTTTCCGCTTGTGATGACGATGATGATAATGGCATCGGCAGCGTGGCAGGGAATTGGGCTGGTGATAAGACTGAGTTGGTAATTAAGGTTGAAGGAGTACCCACGCCTTTTAATGAAACGGATGATTCCTTCGCCGGTGAAGTTGAATTTCAACAGGATGGAACGGCTGTTTACAATGATGATGGCGAAGAGACCATAGGAACGTGGTCGCAAACAAACAATAAGCTCTATCTGACAATTCCGGATGACTCTGAAGAGTTCGATATGTCGGGTACATATACCATTCAAGAGCTGACAGGTTCAAAACTGAGGATATACATCGAGAAGGAAGGTTCATTTGAAGATCCTGATACCGGTTTGGTCTTTGACGCCACCATCCAGGCGACGCTTTACTTCAACAGAGACTAATCCTAAAATATTTCAATTGTTTGTAGAAGGCCTCAGGAAATATTTTCCTGAGGCTTTATGTGTCAATATGCGATTACCATCATTTGTTCTTTCGCTGCGTTCTATGCTCCTTATAATCACTTCAGATAAAGAACAGGTATCGGGAATTTACAGATGAACAATTAGCATCAGCAGTACAACTGCCCGCCGGTTCATAACGAGGGTCAATACCGACGTTCCAAAAAAAGAGGATGAAATAACGTCGAGATAACCGGAGAGAGGAGATAATACATTATTCAAAAGGCCCTATGGCGCCCAAAAAGATGCCGGTTGAAAGGTATAGATACCCACAATGTAAGACCGGGTCAAAACGCTCGAATGGGGGTCCTTTTTCTTGATGGCTTACCGGGAACTTCTTACCTTGAAAAGTATAAACTGTCAAAAATGAGAAAGCTTTTCACATTTCTTCTGGCCAGCTTGTTTTGTTTGCTCCAGGATGTCGGCATTGCACAAGTACCACAAAAACCTGCGGACTACCTTACTTCCGAATTCCATCGCGGAAAACGGGAAGAACTCCGGAAGCTGATGCCTCCAAACTCCGTTGCAGTTTTTTTTTCCAACGCTATCCGGAGTAGAGCGAATGATGGGTTCTATAAATACCATCAGGATCCAAATTTTTACTACATGACGGGGCATAAGGAACCTCATGCCGTTCTTTTTGTCTTTAAGGAAATGCAAAAGTTTGATAATACGGAAACCAATGAAGTGATTTTTGTACGCCAACATGATGCTTTGAAAGAATTGTATGATGGAGCGAGGCTTGGTAAAGAAGGTGCCATTGAAAAACTAAAATTTAAGGTGGCATACGAAGGTCCTGAATTTGAGAAATTCAATCTCGATTTCTCGAAGTTTGACAAAGTGTTGTTTTATGATTTTTTCAACGACGTTAGGGATACGGATGAGGAAGGCGACCTTTTTGATTTGATTGAGCAGTTTAAACAAAAAGTGGGATACGATCAGAACAACCTGAAGGTAGCTATCGAGCCTAAAAAAAATAACATTGACCTTGTCACGCTCGATGGACTAATGAAAAAATTGCGTGGAATTAAATCTCCGGAAGAAATTGCCCTACTGAGAAAGGCAGTCAATATCTCTACCGTTGGACAGCTTGAAGTGATGAGGGCTATTAAACCAGGAATGTCAGAAATGCAGATCCAGGGATTACATGAATTTATTCATAAAAGTTATACGGCGGAAGACCAGGGGTACCAAAGTATAGTGGGAGCCGGTCACAATGGTTGTGTTCTGCACTACCGCGAAAGTCAGAAGCCCTCCGTACAGGATGGCGAACTTATACTGATGGATGTGGGTGCGGAATACCGCGGATATACTGCCGACATTACCCGCACCATTCCCGTCAATGGTACGTTCACGAAAGAACAAAAGCTCATTTATGATCTTGTTTATGATGCACAAACCGCTGCATGGGAGATCTGTAAGGAAGGAACAACTTTCGCGGCGTTATCGGCCATGACTGAAAAGGTCATAAATGAGGGACTGGTTGAGATAGGGCTTTACAAAAGCATGGACAAGGCTGATATTGTGGATCCTGCCACCGGTCGAAACCGGTACAACCCGCACGGTTGTTGTCACCACATTGGACTTGATGTGCACGACAAAGGCGATTATGACATTTTAAGGGAAGGCATGGTTATTACCATTGAACCTGGAATTTACATACGCAACGGTAGCCCTGCTGACAAAAAATGGTGGGATATCCCAGTCAGGATTGAGGATGATTTCTTAGTAAAGAAAGACGGTTGTGAACTTCTGTCCGAAATGGCTCCAAGAAAGAGCGAGGAAATTGAGTTGGTCATGAAAGAATCAAGCGCTTTGCAGAACTTTCAGCTTCCTGACCTCGATAGAAAGAAATAGAGATGGGGCCACTGGGCGGCAGGCTTGCCACCTAATCTTTTTCAAACAACTTTCTCAGAAAATTACCGATGGTAAGTCCCACAGGCCTGATTATTACTGCTGCTATAAAGCAGATAATAATATACTTGGCCACCTCCTGACGGATCTCGGAAGTAAGAGTTGAAAATGCGAACGCGACAACAGCGACAACTCCAAATGATAGCCAGAGACTTTTCACGGCTGTAAATCTACAGACAAGAACAGATTGAACCTATCGCTTGGTTTTTCAACATCCGACATTCGAAATTTGGCGTTCGGCGTCTGTGTATTTTGAAGAGGCTGGCAATTACAGGTCTCCCCATTTCAACGATTGCGGCATCCAGACTGCTTTCAAAAGCTTTTCATAAGAATGATCCGGGTTGTCTGAAGAATCAATTGCCTTGGTAAGTAATATTCACTTCGATCATTAAAAAAATCTAAAGCCGATCATTGATAAATCCGCCTGTTGTCATACTGCGTATTCGTATATTCCATGGATTAAACCACCTGACCTATGAAAATCGCCTTATACTTATTGCTCTTCACGTCTACGTTAACCTTATCGAACGCGCTTGCTCAGGACCGGTTGTCGGGCAAGACGTTCGCCACTCGTTCGGAAGTGATAGCGCGCAATGGAATGGCCGCTACCAATCATCCTATTGCTTCGCAAATTGCAATTGAAGTGCTAAAGAAGGGTGGCTCGGCGGTGGATGCTGCTATCGCGGCAAACGCATTTCTGGGATTTGCAGATCCAGGCATGAATGGAATTGGCGGCGATCTGTTCGCGATCGTGTGGGATGCAAAGACCAAAAAATTGTATGGGCTTAATGGCAGTGGTCGCTCCCCTCAATCGCTTACACTTGCACACCTGCAGGCTGAAGAAAAAAAGCAAAATTATTATTATCAGGGCTCTCTTTCAATAACCACGCCTGGATGCGTTGACGGTTGGTATATGCTGCATGGAAAATTTGGTAAACTGCCGATGGCGGACTTGCTACAGCATACCATTCGCTACGCGAAGGAAGGTGTACCTATCACGCAAGAGACCGCTGATAATTTCCTTGAGGTGGAGCCTACCATTGCAGCTAACAACAAGAACTTCCGCGCCAGATACTTTAACGGAGATCGCTTTTACAGAAAGGGCGAGATCTACAAGAACCCCGAACTGGCATCTACCTTAGAAATCATCGCCGCCAAAGGAAGGGATGGTTTCTATAAGGGTACAGTTGCGGAGAAAATTGAACGGTACATGAAGGAGGTAAATGGATTTCTTACCAGTGCAGATTTGGCGCAGCATAAAGGAGAATGGGTTGAACCCATTTCTGTCAAGTATCGTGGCTATGATATATGGGAACTGCCGCCCAACGGTCAGGGTATGTGTGCACTGCAGATGTTAACCATTCTAAGTGGTTTTGATCTCACAAAAATGGGCCATCACAGCGCTGAGCATTTGCATCATTTTGTAGAGGCAAAGAAACTGGCTTATGAGGATATGGCTGTGTTTTATGGTGATCCTTCATTTGGCAAGATTCCCATTAACCAGCTATTGTCGGAGGAATATGCCTCGACGAGGAGAAAGCTGATCGACCCCGCAACCGCTGGTGAGTACCAGGCAGGAATGCCGGCCGGCGACCATACTATTTATCTAACCACCGCCGACAAAGACGGAAACATGGTTTCGCTTATTCAAAGTAACGCTGCATTGTTCGGGTCAAGGCAGGTACCGACGGGGTTGGGCTTTGCACTCCACAACAGGGGAGGGGGATTTACACTACGAGAAGGCCAAATCAATACATATGCCCCAGGCAAGAGACCTTTTCACACCATTATTCCGGCGTTCATTACGAAAGACGGCGAACCCTTCATGAGCTTTGGCTTAATGGGTGGCGATATGCAAACCCAGGGGCATGTGCAGATCGTGATGAATATTCTTGATTTCGGTATGAATCTGCAAGAGGCAGGCGATGCTCCCCGGGTTTACCACCGCGGTACACATAGCAGCCGTGGACATGTGCCAGGGGTAGGTGACATATTCGTAGAGTCAGGCTTTGATTACGATGTAGTAAGAGGGCTGATGCTCAAGGGCCATTCCATTCGCATGGGTATGGGAATTTATGGTGGATACCAGGCTATCATGCGAAAGGACGGTATTTACTATGGAGCTTCGGAGTCGCGGAAGGATGGACAGGCTGTGGGATATTGATGGGTGCTGCGGATGGCTGCTTCCTAAACCTTGACCCCAAACACTCCAACACTTCGCACTCTAACACTTTTATCTCCAAAAATTTTGAAATCTAAAAACTAACTTGTATACTTGTAATATACATATATGACAATATGATACTAGTATAATGATCCAGTTCAAGTTAGACCCGAAAACAGGTTCTCCGTTTTACAGGCAGATCATCGACCAGATCAGGTTTGGTATAGCCACTGGAAATCTTAAGACCGGAGAACAGCTACCCACTGTGAGGTCATTGGCAGTGGAATTGAAAGTGAATTTAAACACCGTCGCTAAGGCGTATAAGGAGTTAGAAATTCAGAGTGTCCTGGAAACTCAACAGGGGACAGGCACTTTCATAAGCGACATCAAAGTTCAGATACCAGCGAAGGACAAGAACAACAAACTAAAGGAGATATGTAATGAGTTTTCGTCTATTGCCTTCAGTTATGGATTTACGGTAGATGACATGATCAACCAACTTCAAAAACAAAAATAAAATGGAAACAACCACAAGCAGTAGCAAGACCGAAATGAATACCCTCAGGTGGAATCCAATTTCGATCACGGTTTTTATAATTATGATTGGAATTACAGGTTGGCTATTTTATTTAAAGTTAATTACCATACCCATAACTGTTATTCTTGTCGTTGCATCTATTTTTATTTCGATGTCCATACACATAGCCGACCAATGGGAAAAAGCCATCGTACTAAGAATGGGTAAATTTGTAGGATTGAAAGGTCCAGGAATATTCATGATCATTCCCATCCTGGATAAAATAGACAAATACATTGACCAGCGCGTACGGGTCACCGAGTTCAAAGCGGATCAGACGTTAACGAAGGACACCGTTCCTGTGAATGTTGATGCCGTTGTATACTGGACAGTATGGGATGCTGAAAAAGCTGCGTTGGAGGTGCAGGAATACGAGACTGCCATTTGGCAAATCGCCCAGACTGCCTTACGAGATATGATTGGAAAAAATGAATTGGCTGAATTGCTCCAGGAAAGAGATAAAGTTGCAGACGATCTGCAGAAGATATTAGACCATAACACCAACCCATGGGGTATTACTTGCCAGACAGTAGGCATCAAGGACATCATTATCCCTCAGATCCTAGCAGATGCGATGAGCAAAGAGGCGCAGGCAGAAAGGGAGCGCAGGGCCCGGGTAATTCTGGGTACGGCTGAAACTGAAATTGCAGAGAAATTTGCGAAAGCAAGCGAGCAATATAAGAACAACCCGGTGGCATTGCACCTGAGGGGGATGAATATGTTGTTTGAAGGCTTAAAAGAAAAAGGCTCTATGGTTATCGTTCCAAGTTCCGCGTTGGATTCCATGAACCTGGGTGCGATGGGAGGATTAATTTCGCTGGCAAAGACGAATGAGCCCGGAAAGCAGGCGTAGGAGTGCTTGTGTATTTGAGTGTTTATGTGATTAGGTTCTTCCAGTGGGTCTAAGAAGTGTTGGCTCTCAATGTGCAGAACAGTGGCCGCGCAACGTAATGGCTATACTCCTTGTCAAACTCGTTGTCATAAAAATGAGCGACTGTCACGTCAGGTAAGATCTAAAAAGGATTAGATATCAAGCTCAAACTCCCGAACCTTAACGTTGTCCATACCTTTGGGATCAAATGGGTATTCGAGCAGCGTTTGAAAATTGTCAAGTGTTGCCAATATGAGACTGCTAAAAGCCAGGAGAACATAAATGGCCCACGTGGGGACGACTGACTCCAATCGGTGCAGCAATAACGGACCCTGGACCAACGGAAGAATAACAATGAAGAAGATACTATAAAAACGCAGGCCAGCCATAGTTCGGTGGCTAATGAGGCTAATTAGAAATGTAGAAGCTTCTGCAACATTACCCAGGTAACGTACCATTCGAAGCACATTCCGTTTTGAAATTTGCTCATGATTTGCTTCCACAAACGAGAAGACCTCATCAAGTCTTGCCTGCATAAGCTTGAAACCACCTATCCTGTTTTCCAATTGTTGAATCAGATGTGCCTGCATGCCTTTTAATAATTCCCGTGCCGTCTGCTTTCTTTCAGCAGGCAGGTCAATTGATATTTGAAAAGAGTAGTGTAACGCGAGGCACCAGCCTTTAAACAAACTCAAATATTCCAGTGCTCTCTCTCGTCGCTTGAAGGCGGACTGCAGCGAAAAATGCAAGGGAAATACAACACATAGACCATATAACAGCAAGTCAACCTGAAACTTAATATTGAAACGGATGGCTAAATATGCGGCGACCTGCGAGACCGCGATTGCTAGAAAAGTTCGTAAATTGAAGTAGCTCCAAATTTTCATGCATATGAAAACAAACAATGTACTGATCCTGGTTATACTTTCCATCAACAGCCTCGCCCAGGATGTGCCTCTGTTCCAATCACAAGAACCCCTTAACCTTCGTATGACCGGGTCTATCAAATCTATCAAAAAGAACTCAAATGACTCTACATTAATCAGTGGAAAGTTTTTATACCATCAGGATACACAATGGATTGCTGTGCCTGCTCAGGTTCGGGTAAGAGGAAATTACAGACTTAAGAACTGCTATTTTCCTCCATTAAAGTTTAAATTCAACAAGGCGGATGTGGTTGCAACAGTTTTTAGTGGCAATAAGGCGTTGAAGCTCGTAGTTCCATGCTTGAATGAAACGGACAAAGACAAACTTATCCGGAAAGAATACATGTGCTATCAGATATACAGACTCGTTTCACCTTTCCACTTCAGAACTCGACTGGCAAACCTTGAATGGACGGAAGTCTCTCACAAGAAACCGCGTACATACGAGTTGCTCACTTTTTTTGTTGAGGACAATTCGTTGGTTGCCAAGCGGAGTCAGGCAAAGGTAGTTAAGACAAACGTCGGGCATGCCGCATTTGACGAGAAGCAATCCGTTCGTAATGATTTTTTCCAGTACATGATTGGTAATGCCGATTGGTCTGAGGTGTACCAGCACAATAGCAATACTTTGCTCTTGAATGGAAAATATATACCATTGTCATACGACTTTGATATGACAGGGTTTGTCAACGCCAGATATGCACGTGAAAATCCTCCAAACTTAGGAACCGGTAATATCCGGGAACGAGTCTACCGCGGATTCTGCAAATCAAACGCAACTATGCAGGAAATCCGGCAGGAGTTTTTGGAAAAGGAATCAGCTGTCGCGGCAATAATCGAACTAGAGGCCGCGAATTTCACGAGCTATGAGGTGCAGGATATGAAAGGATATGTGCATGGATTTTTCGAAATTCTAAGGAGTGATGACCGATTCCGTTCTGCTATTCTTAATCAGTGCCGGCCGAACTAGCGCCATTTTTCTAAATACAGGCAGGACTAGCACAGTTAAGGTGAAACTCAATGTTGAAATGGGTGACCAAATATGTAGTGACCGTCACAGCCAGAAAGTTCGTAAATTGAGTACTAAAAGATTTTCATGCACGATGAAAACCAACTATATACTGATCCTGCTGATTAATCTTTCCATCGGCACGCTGGCTCAGGATGTGCCTCTGTTCCAAGCACAGGAACCCCTTAACCTTCGTATTACCGGTTCCATAAAATCCATCAAAAAGAACTCAAATGATTCAACGCTGGTCACAGGAAAGTTTTTATATCAACAAGATTCACAATGGATAACAGTACCGGTCCAGGCTCGGGTGAGAGGTAACTTTAGACTAAGAAACTGCTACTTTCCGCCGTTAAAGGTTAAGTTCAATAAGGCGGATGTAGAGCAAACAGTTTTCAGGGGCAACAAAGCGCTGAAACTCGTATTACCCTGTCAAACAAGATCAGACAAGAACAAACTTATCCTCAAAGAATATTTGTGCTATGAGTTCTATCAAGTAGTCTCGCCTTTTTATTTCAGAACGCGACTGGCCAACGTTGAACTGACGGAAATCTCACGCAGCAAGCCGCGTACGTACGAGTTGCTTACTTTTTTTGTAGAAGATAATTCCATGGTTGCCAGTCGAAGCCAGGGAAAGGTAGTTAAGGCAAAAGCTACCGCTCCTTCCGCATTTGACGAGAAGCAATCAGCCAGGAATGATTTCTTTCAATACATGATTGGCAACGCAGATTGGTCCGCGGTGTATCAGCACAATAGCAATACCCTGTTCGTCAGCGGCAAATACATACCGCTGTCATACGATTTTGATATGTCCGGGTTTGTTAACGCAACTTATGCGCATGAAAACCCTCCAAACTTAGGAACGGGTAATCCGCGCGAACGGGTTTATCGCGGTTTCTGCAAATCCCAAACGACTTTTCAGGAGGTCAGGCAGGATTTCCTGGAAAAAGAATCGGCTGTTTTTGCACTTATAGAAAACGAGTCTGCAAGTTTTACAAATTATGAAATGCAGGATATGAAGGGCTATCTGCAAATCTTTTTCGAAATTCTCAAAAGTGACGACCGGTTTAAGGCTGCAATTGTGGATCAATGCAGGACGAAGTAAACCAAGTCCTCAAAATCAGTTATCAGACCATTGCGTATGCACCTCCGGGTTCACGATTTGACCAAATGAGAACTGAAAGGCACAGCAAGGCAAAATATATTTTCCGACGGTTGTAAGGCGAATTTCATTTTTCAACACGCCGGCCTTTACGATCGATAATAATAATTTTCAAACATGTACTCTATTTGTGTCAGCTGGGCAGTAAGCTATGGAATAATATTATTGAGTCGCTATGCATCCTTTCCGTCATTCCTGTGGTCTTTTGTACGGAGTGATATTCATTTGGTGTTTCGAAATATTGACTATAACCGACGGGAAGCTAGATATTTTTCCAAAATGAAATAAAAGAATGATGAATTTAGTAACCTCCATTGGGTTATAAGGTACTGCTATTAAGATATGGAGGTTCCCATTAACTATTAAACTTGAACACCGAATAATGAACAAGGAACATCGAATTATGAAGGGAATCACGATAACGATTAGCTAATAACTAATAACTATTAACGGATAACTATTAACGGATAACGGATAACGGATAACGGATAC
>JAICGJ010000203.1 GCA_025923195.1 Chryseolinea sp. | reverse complement strand
GTTTTGCCCTGATATTCTGTGCGGCAAGCGCCACGGTCTGTTCAATCCTTTGTTGCCGCGTTTCGGGTTTCTTGGCGCTTATAATCCACTGAATGATCAATCGACGAGATGAAGGTGGAAAATTTTGAAAATTTTCGAATGCTTTCTTCTTTTTAGAAAGGATCTTGTTTAGGTCGGGGGGAATTGAGTCAGTTTCAGCAGATAAATTCCATTTGCCCGATTTTTTTGCAATGTCAATAAATATCTGGCCTGCTTCCGTCATTAATCCATCGCGCATCAGTTTTTCAGCGCGATCCTTGTTTAGTTTGCTCCAGTTGCTATTTTCCTTTCTCGGACAGAATTGCAGGTACATGCTTTCGTTATCTCTTTTCATCCCTTTATTATCAATCCATCCGAAACACAGCGCCTCCTCAACGGCCTCACCGTACGTAATATTGGGTGTCTTGCTTTTCTTGTGGAATATCACCAGGCAGACCGGCTCTGCCGAAGTGTGATTAGCAGCAAGCCATTTGCGCCATTCACTTCTGTTCGCAGGATTAAAAGTGCGGATACCTTTTACTGTCTCCATAAAAAGGATATTCTGAAACGTTTCTCAGATTTGTTGCGATTCGCCGACAAGATCGGGCACCTCTAACAGGCTCCCACAATTTACTGGAAGCAAGACTGTCGCGTACTTTTCCTCCTGCCGACGGCCAATGTGCCTGTCACAGCATACCAGCAATTTCGAACGAAAAGCAATTTCATACAACACAAACCTTAATTAGACTTGTTTGTATTACTGACATAAGGTTGTCACGGACGGCCCTGATCTTTGCCATTTACGGAATATAACCCTTTAACGTTATGGAAGCCGACATCAAGGAACTCTACAATTCGCCCATTTGCAATGTTCACAACTTCTTGTGCCGCTGCCGGTCGTGCAGTACGTCTGAAACAGAATATGCCGAAGACTTTGTGGTAGCGTATATCCGAAAAGGGAATTTTCAGTTTAATGTATTCAGGAATGAGCTTGATGCATTTCATGGATTATTCCTGATCAACAAGCCCCGTTATGAGTACCGTGTAAAACATGTTCATAACCTGCCAGATGAGTGCACGATATTTTCCATTCCGGGCGAAGTGGTGCTCGCGCTTCAGGACCAAACCCGAAGTTTTGACTGGTTTTTTAACGATCCAGACCGGCAATCGGTGTTGCTCAGGGCTACACCTTCAACAGAATACCTTCATCATTCTATTCTTAGTTTGTTGCAATCACCTGGCACGCCAAGGCTATGGGTAGAAACGCTGATTACAGAACTTCTTTTGCAGGTATTATCTTCAAATGAGAATCTTACTCACATTCAACCATTTACAATAAAGCAGAAAACGTATTACATGCCAATCATAGAACGAGTAAAATCATTCATGAACGACAATTTTATGGAGGACATTTCTTTATCACAGCTCGCAGCGCTCGGGAATATGAGCGTGTTTCACTTCAACAGGCTATTTAAAAAGATTACCGACTGTACTCCCTACAAATATTTACTCTGCATAAGACTTCATCTCGCTCGAATTCAAATCAGGAATACTTCACAACCCATAACTGAAGTCGCATTTTCATCCGGATTTAAGAGCCTGGATCATTTTTCGACGACTTATAAGGAGTACTTTGGCAAGGCGCCTTCTGCCGACAGGTTTTAAAAAGAGCAATTTTCCTCAAGTCCCAAAAACTAGGCAGGGATAACTTTGTACTATCAAAATTCATTTTTATGAAAGCGCAATTATTATCAACCATTGAGAATTCAAAGGCGTATACCCTTTCCATTGCGGAAGCGATGCCAGAAGACCGACTAAACTTCAGGCCGGTACCCTCGGTTTGGAGCTTTTTGGAACTAATGAATCATATAGCCTACGGAGTGGTGTGGTGGACTGAAAATTGTATTCGAAAAGTAAAAACTCCCTGGGATCCTCCGGCTCCCTATAATACAAAAGCAGACACAAAAAAATCTCTGCAACAATCTTTCGATTACCTGAATGAAGTTCTAAATGCTGCAGATCTCGATGACGAGACCATCCATGGCGTCTTTGCAACTCTTGACCACATCACACATCATCGCGGTCAGGCTACCACGTATCTCCGGTGCAATGAGATCACTCCGGCCGAATATATTTTCTAATCACTAACTATCAGGCATATGGCAGTGTACTTTATGAATAGCTATGACATTGTTGATGAACAGCAATTCAGTAAATATGCACCACAGGTTATCCCATTGCTTGAAAAATATGGGGCCGAGGTTGTGGCCGCTGATGTCAACGGTATAGCCATTGAAGGGATCCCGAGGAAGATGAACGCGATCATCAGATTTCCTTCGGCCGAAGCTGCGCTGACGTGTTATAATGATCCGGAATACCAACCCTTCAAAGCGCTGAGGATCGCGTCGACTGCGAATTGCACCATGGTCTTAGTGGAGGAGTTTAAGATGTGATAAGTGCCAACACAATTCGCATTAAAGATTTAACCAATATGTAAGCTTAAAAACCAATGCCCGGTTTTTGCTTATAAAGTCTTCAGGAAAGTAATTTTCGGTATATACAATAAAAAGATCGGACGCCGGCTTGTATCTCCACTGAAACCGTGCATTTAGGTTCATGTTATCCAGTAGGTTATTGTATTGAAGGTAGGTAGTGAGAAAAATTTTGTCTGTGATCGTAAGATCTATGCGTGGACCAATGAGAAACAGTTTTTCCCGACCATACCCTTCCGCAAATTTGATATCGTTGTAGTCAAACAAAAGGGATATATTTCCATAGGGCTGATAGCGCACATTTAATTGTCCGTTTACATTAAAGTTAGTTCCATTATAAAAGCCTCCATAGATAGTCTGAACATTGAAATTAAAAATCTTGCGGGTGTTGCTATCAAAGGAGGCGGATACCGTATGCCACTCATATTCTTCATCTCTTAGAAATGGTATATATGGACCGACCGGATTGAAATCATTTGTCAATCGCTGATAAATGTAATTGTATGACAATTCAAGTATGGCAGTATTGATAAAGTTAAATGTGAAACTTTGGAGGTAATTTTTATCTGTTAGCGTCCCATCCGGAATGTACGTTTGATTAAGCGTAGCCGTAGGTCCCAGCCATACAATCGACTTATGCTTAGGGTAGATTTTATAAGTAACCCCACCGTGGTAGTTTATCTGTCCAGGATACACCCTTTCGCTGGGAACAAATCCTACCTCTGCATTGAAATGCTCTCCGACATACGTTGGCTTGAACCTGACATATACATTGCGAGTTGAGTATTCTAAGAAGACTCCAGCTGCCGTGTTATCGGAGGTGCTAAAGGAGTCGAAAGATTTCGCAAAGAAAGAGCTAAGATGCCATTTATTATCCTTGCTTAGCATTTCCAGATCAAAATCAAGAACTCTGTTAAAAACATTCTTTTCAACAACAAGTGCCCCGTTATCCAGTGTTTTGCGGAAAATGCTTTCATGAAAATACTTTAATGTGTCGCCGTCGGATACACCCAGGCTTTGTTTGTTTACAAACGTTACTCCGAAGCTGGATTGACGCCAGAAGTTACGCAGTACGGTAGCGACAGTATAATTCTGAGCAGGCAAACCTAACGATAATTCCTCTTTCGTTTGAATATTCATGACATTGACCCGCCAATCCTTGTTGACCGAACCACTCACTCGGGCACCGTAAACAATGGGTACTTTTTGAAACAATCCATTGGCGGCTCTCACTAGTCCGATCCTTCGCGAAAAAAATGGTCGTGCTTCTGGCAATCCGGCGCGATTGAAAAGATCGCTGTTTTCGAGGAAGAATTGCCTCCTTTCGGGAAACTGGAATTCGAAGCGCGTCAGATTTATCACCTGCTGATCAACTTCCACCTGAGAAAAATCGGGGTTAAAAGTCAAGTCAAGATTCAACGAGGGGGTGATTCCAACTTTAGCGTCAAAGCCAGCCTGAAAGTCGGATGAACTTTGTTTGGGCTCGACCTCGGCGTCTTTGGAAAAGCTTCCCGCTGCATAGGGTATGACAGATATATTCGGTCGCGCAGGCGGAATAGGGTCATCCCAGATCAGCTTGCCGGAGTATGCAAACATGCCGGTACTAAATTGAATAGGTGTGCGGATCCAGGACGATCGCATGTTTCTCTTTTTGTCCGAACGGTCAAATAACACATTCCATTCCTTCAAGCCGTCTTTATACCTGAAACTCTTCCAGGGTATAGCTGCCTCCGTTATCCAATGATCTTTATACCTAACAACCTTGGAATACCATTTATTATCCCAAAAACTGTTAAAAGCGTCGGTGCCGGCCCCACCCCCTGAAACAATTCCCTCTCGTTGTACGCCTGCCGGAGTCACGCTAAAGAAAAAGCCATTAAGTCCATCGTTGTACGGACCGAGGTTGATACCCACGTTATCATTCAACGGATATTCAAAATCACGACGCAAGGAATTAATTAGATCGGGACTGTCATCATCATAACACACAAAAGACACATAAAAAAATTGATCATTGAAAGTCACCCTGGCCTCAGTTTGATAGGGAGCTAACGCTGTATCAACGGGAAAATTAAGAGACCAGTCCTTGGCTACATCCGCCTCCTGCCAAGCTGCCTCGTCCAGTTTACCGTCGAGAATGATCTCAACTTTCGATTTCTTGATGTGTAAGAATGTGCCCGGCTTGTTTTGTGCCAGCAGTAAATTGGGAAGAAAAAGTAAAATCAATAGGGCTCTCATCAACTGCTGAAAAGACTTAAACTATTTTCTTTCCGTGACAAATACAATTCCTCAAGGACAAACGGAGGCAAAATTGTTCCTCCCATACTTTATCTGTGATGGTCTCCGCATAGGACACGCACCGAAGTAAAAAAACACGCACACAATTAGGTAATAGGGCCGAGCGACTTGCCCAAGCAGCCTCGAGCCATTCAGCCTGACCGATTAACTGACTGCCTACACTACCTAAAAGGTTAGTTCTTTCGTGAATTAAAGACGAATTCGAATGCCGGGCATTTACATTGGGAATTCGCACGATTAAGTAATTCCAATAGCTTACTCTCGCCCCCACCGTAATCTACCTAGAATTACTTGGTCAATTCTGCTCGTTCAAACAGAACTGCCCCGACTCCGCACCCGGCCTAGCTGACATGTCAACTTTGGGCAGAGAAAATCTAAAAGCTACTGTAACACTCCTCTTTGGTATGTGTCTAATTGAAAGAAAGTATATGAAATAGCTAATTGACACTTACTGCATTTATCAAAATTTCTAACGTCTAAAACAATAAAAATAATATTATGGAAAACAATAAGTTCTCTCCCCAACAACAAGAAGTTCTTAACTCCATTTTGAACATGACTTCATCGTTTCATGAGAAAGACATAGAAGGTGTCATGTCGAGCTATGAACGAAATGCCGTCATCGTATTTGAACCTGAAAAACCTGTATACGAAAACTCGGCCGTAAGGGAAGGATTCTATGGTTTTTTTAAGCTAAATCCTAAATTTGAATATTCCGGACATGAAGTATTCGTTAATGGAGATTTGGCTATACATTTTGCTCCCTGGACGATGACGGGAAAAGCGACTGACGGAACACATGTCGAGCAATCTGGGCTGTCTGTTGCAGTTCTTCGTAAACAGAAAGATGGAAGATGGCTCATGGTGTTTGACAATCCGTTTGGTCATCACCTTCTCGACCGGCAATAAATTTCAGTAGTTTGCCTGGACATCCTGTATCAATTTAAATAAACCCGCCGAAAATGGAAGACAAAATCTTGATAGACAAGGCTACCGGAGGTGATAAGAAAGCGCTCGAAGAAATTGTGAAGCGCTACCAGGACTGGATCTACAATATGGCGTTATCGTTTGTAGCCGATCGCGACGATGCTGCCGACATAACTCAGGAAGTGCTCGTAAAGATTGTTACTAACCTCAGCGCTTTCCGGCATGAAAGTGATTTTAAGACGTGGATTTATCGCATCATTAAAAATCACTTTTTAAACATGCACAGAAGAAAGTATGAAGTCAGACCGATGAGCTTTGCTCAGTTCGCGGCTGACCTAGATAATATTCCGGATGAATCTTTATCAAACCAATCATTTGAAGCAGAGGAAAAATATATTGTTGAGGAAGCAAAGTTAAGCTGTATGAAAGCCATGCTATTGTGCCTGGACCGGGAGCAGCGAATGATTTACATACTGGGAGAGCTCTTTGAATTTACGGATTCTGTTGGCGCCGAGGTCATGGAGATTTCAAAGGAGAATTTCAGAGTGAAACTACACAGGGCGAGGCAACAATTATACAATTTCATGGACAGTAAATGCGGACTGATCAACAAGAGAAACCCTTGCCGCTGCGCCCGAAAGACTGCTGGGTTTATTAAGATGGGTTTTGTGGATCCCGTAAACCTTCATTTCCAAAAAGATGTCATTGCAACCATCGACAGCATGCTGAATCGCAAAGTTGAATCTTATAGTACGGAGGTTCTTTCCGAGTACCGGCAATTGTTCCTTGAACACCCGTTCTTGAAGAGTCCTGAAAGCCTGAATTCAATACGAAAATTGTTCTCGTCTGATGCCATAAGGGAGACGTTTAATTTCAATGAGTAGTTAGTCCGTGGACTGGAATCATTATTTGTAAGCCCGTGTCACCATTGCGCTGCAGTTTGAAATACCTTGCTCATAAAGCGCTAACGATGGTGGTAAATAGAATATTTCCAGAGATCTTCATACCCGCCGAAGAGAATGACTTTTTTTTCAGCACATGGTATATCCGTTGCCGTTGAACCGAACGGGAATATTTTATTGAACCAAACTCACGTTGTGATAGAATAGCATTTGTCGATTCAGGGTTACTATGCAAAATCATAATCCATGAACAAAAGCCACCGATTTTGTCACACGGCCGTCAGGGATGGCTTTGTAACTCAATGCAGCAGTTCCTTGGTGGGAAAAAACTCGCACACTGCCATCCAGGCGCTGGTGCCTATCGCCTGATAATAATTTCTGAACAGCTTTTTCATCAGCTCTGCCACCATCACGTGTGCTGGATACAGTTCTGGCTCAAAGTTTTTGGAATGGAAATATCCGATTTGATTGAGCAGGAGAAATACTTCCCCGAGCCTGGTCGATCGCTACAAGATTTTCTATGATTCAAAATGTAGCGGGCGTGACAAATTCGTGATACTTTTTTACATAGTTTACCTGAAACACGAACGATGCCACGGGTACTCATTATCGAGGACGACAAAGACATTGCGGAACTAGTCTCTATACATCTTACCGACCTGGTTTGCGAGATAAAGCATTGCGCAACTGGAGAATCTGGTCTAGCAACGGCCTTTGAGGAGATTTTTGACCTGATCATACTTGATCTTATGCTTCCTGGAATAGATGGGCTGGAGGTTTGCAGGAGAATGAGGGCGCGCGAAATAATTACTCCCGTTTTGATGCTTACTGCAAAATCGGAAGAGATCGATAAGGTCGTAGGACTGGAGATCGGTGCTGATGATTACCTAACCAAACCGTTCAGCATCCGGGAATTTGTTGCACGTGTCAAGGCGATCCTTCGCCGGCAGCGAATTCGTGAGACGGCTGGTGACCATGCCATGACGAATGCGTTGCGAATTGAAAATCTTGTCATTGAACACGATAAGCGGAAAGTCAAACTTGATGGAAATCGCATTGAACTAACTCCCAAGGAATATGACCTGCTTGTCCTTCTTGCGAGCCATCCTGGCAAGAGTTACAGCCGTGAGGATCTATTAAATCTGATCTGGGGCTACGAGTTTTCGGGTTATGAGCACACTGTAAACTCTCACATAAACAGGCTGCGATCTAAAATTGAATCTGATTTTTCAAAGCCCCGGTACATCCTTACCACGTGGGGAATAGGATACAGATTCAGCGATGAACTCTCAAGGGAAAAAATATCCTCGTGACAATAATGATAAATAGATCTTTTTTGATCCGCTTAAAACATAGCCTGTTCTGGAGGATCACTCTGCTATTCTTTCTGATCCTCGTATTACTTGGAATCACTTACACCGTTATCACAATATCAACTGCAAAGCGATACTCAGATGAGACCACACAAAAATTAAATGCCGATGTAGCCGCCCACATGCTGCTTGAGGTTACACCCTTCATCGATGGCAAAGTAAATGATGACGCCATTGGCAAGATAATGCATTCCATGATGGCCGTTAATCCCAGTTTGGAGGTTTACCTGCTCGATCCGCAAGGAAAAATTCTATCGTTTGTCGTGCTTGATAAGAAAGTAAAACTTCAATATGTTTCGATTGAACCCATCAAAACATTTCTTGCTGATAAGGGCAAGTCGCTCGTTTATGGCGATGACCCTCGGCACCCAGGAAAATCAACAATTTTTTCTGCGACAACTGTTTATGAGGACGGAGAACACCTGGGTTACGTTTACATGGTGCTGGCCAGCGAAGAGTCGGAGAATATTGCTGGTGCGCTTCGGGAAAGTTATCTTCTTAAAATAGGTGTCAAATCTTTTATCCTTACGCTGGCTGCTGCTTTTATCATCGGCATGCTTGTGCTTTGGTTGTTGATGAAATCCCTCCGAAACATTATTGGCACTGTAAAAAAATTCAGTGAAGGAGATTTAAAGCCGCGGATTCCCATCCATTCCAAAGGGGAGCTTGCACAACTATCTATGACAATAAATACGATGGCCGATACAATTCTTCGGAATATGGAGGAACTCAAGGAAGTGAACAATCTTAGGAGAGACTTGATTGCCAACATTTCGCATGATATACGTACTCCTATTTCAATCATACATGGTTACATCGAAACGCTGATCATGAAACATGATTCTCTGGAACCACAAAAAAGACAAGAGTACATGCAGACGATTATCAAGAGTACTGAGCGCCTAAAACGATTGATGACTGACCTTTTCGAACTCTCCAAACTTGAGTCCAGGCAGATCAACCCAAAGATGGAACCTTTTTTTATGTTTGACTTACTTCAGGATCTCAGTAGCAAATACAAATTACTGGCACAGGAAAAAAAGGTTGAACTGGAAACAGAACTTCCCTCTAAAATGCCTGTAGTATGCGCTGACATTGCCCTGATCGAAAGGGTCCTCCAGAACCTTATCGACAATGCCCTGAATTATACTCCAAAGAATGGGAAAGTTAAGATTAAGATGGAAGAGGTCAGCAAACAAGTGCACGTCAGCGTGATGAATACAGGACCTGGAATTGCATCCGAAGATCTACCACGAATTTTTGACCGTTATTACAAGGTTGAGAACACTAAATCTAACCGTGGCACAGGCCTGGGTTTGGCCATTGTAAAGAATATTCTGGAAATCCACCAAACCGATATACACGTGGAGAGTGAACAGCAGGGTCATACTACGTTTTCTTTCAACCTCCCACTCGTCACGACATAGAAAGGTTACCTTTTCGTGAGATTTTCGTGACAAATGAAATGGATTTTGCATAGGTAAATAAATTAAAACACCTATGAAAAAATTAAAATTGCATCTACTTGTTCCGCTGATGGTTGGCCTTGCAATCGGACTTCAATCGTGCAGCGATGACGATGACGATATCAGTGTGCACGACCCCAACACAGCCGAACGTGTCTCCGTTGACAGATTTAGTGCAGCGGCCGGCAAACTCATGATTCGCGATGCAGCGAACGGGCTGCCTGCAGCAAACGCCGCTATCAATTTTGATCAGGCGCCCTTTATCACGACAGGCCTGGGTCCATCCGGACAAGTGGTTGAATATTACAATTTCGATATTCAGTCCGTTGACCCCGCCCCCATTTACGTCCTTTTTAAAGAAGGCGAAACCGCTCCCGTATCCGGCCAGCTAAATATTATTAATGTTCTGCCCGGCGAAAGCGGCTATAACGACTTCTGGCAGGTTTTCAAAGTAACCGTTCCAGCAGACTACAGGTCTAATCAGGTGGCAAGTTTTGACGAAGTACAGGCCGCTGGTTATGATGTCGAGCCAACAACAACGATTGTCAACTGTCCTGTTGTACCCGAAGCGTCGACGGCATCCAAACGACTTGGAGGCGGATCGACTGGGCTGATCATGGGTTGGTACAAAGAGAAGGTGGTGCTATATTTTACTTTTGATGAGAAGGCACTTAGTACTTCTGGGGGTACAATACCTACGTCTCCTATTTACGTTTGCTTTAACATTAATGCTGACGAAGTGGGAGGTGGTCCACCATCCGGGTTCAAAGTTGAGGCGGGTACAATGCAAACCCATAATGTTGTCGCCACTATTCCTTCCAGTGTGGGTTATTCGCCGCTTTGGCTTGTAAATGCGTACGACAATGCAAAGTTCGATGACGTCAACGATTTAACCACCGCGCAAACATCAACTAGCATGAATCTTGGCGCTACAGTAAACTGCCCGGTTGTGAGTGTTCAATAG
>JAICGJ010000202.1 GCA_025923195.1 Chryseolinea sp. | reverse complement strand
CAAAATCGCCGTCCTCAAAACTTCTCATGTTGGTGATTTTGGGAGCAGGAATATCCTTGTTCTTGATTTTTGTGATCAGGATCTGTAAACCTGCTTTCCCGTCAGGAACGTTAGGTGTATGCTGAATATAGTTTTCTGATATGAGTGCCGTTGCACTTTCTACATCTCCATTCTGAACTGCCTTGTTGATCGCAGCTGCTTTTTCTTTGTTTGTTGCCATTTGGTTGTGTTTCATGTTTTTCTGATTATGTAGTTTCTGACTTTGAAGGCCAAAGCTTATTAGCATCAGCGTTCCATAAATTGAGATCGATTTCATATGAAGTATTGTTCTATAGGGCAAAACTATGGCAGGGTGGGTTCCGCTGCATTTGTCTAAATGGACATTAAATTGGGTGAAAGGGACATTTTTCTAAATACCGCTTCTTTGCGTCAAGAGCGCCGAGGGAATTTGCTCTTTATGGGCTGGAGTTGAAATTGGTTTTGCGTTGCTATGGCGTGCAACACAAGTGCCGGCAATTCGTAGGGTACTTTCTTAGAAATGCTATGGGTCAGCCGTTGTATTTATTAATTACCGTCGAACGTTCTAATGTGCATATATGTCGGCTCATTAGATTAGTTCGAACTCGGATTTGCCAATAGTCTTAAAACCTTCTCTTGTCACTGAGGAGACCCGAGCATTCGCTCACCACCTCCTTGTCATTAACACAATTTCTTCCAATTAGAAGATAAGATGTAGCCGACCAGTTGCATGCAACGAGTCGCACAAATTTTCACGATGCGTTACCCTCCTATTCTTTCATAAAGCAGCTGTCACTTCACAGGATACAGTTTCAGGTATTGAAGCTCTGTTGTTCTATCACCGTCCGTTTTTCGACCTATTAGTGCACCCGATGGCTCGTCATACTCGAACGCAAAACTTGCTACATCTCCATCTGGAGAAAATTGCCGGGATAAGTAGGTCAAGCTTCTCTGCACTTTGGTGAAGTCAGCCGTTTTGGAATATTTTGGCCGATCGTCCACTCCACGTATCAATATTTCTCTGAATTGCGGACCGAAAGTTGAATTGTCTTTGACGATTGCCACTCTTGCAAAGTCATTTTTTGTTTTTTTTCGAGTATATAGTCCGCGGAAGAATTTTTCGGAATGCGTGGAGCTAATAGAATAGATCCCTTCAATTGGATCTAAATTCTTGGTATTCCCGTCAAGGTATTCTTTTATTGACTGCTCGTCCCATTTAACCTCGGGAGCTTTTGGCGTGGAGCCCGTATATGAGCAACCAGTTGCTAAAGCAAGTACTACGAGTAAAAATCCCCTTCTCATAATCTTTTCCCACTTTTTAGAAGTTAACAACTCTTTTACTTCTTCAAAAGTTTCGTCCACAAAACTCTTATCTCCCGCAAAGCTTACTAAGTCCAGAATCTCATTTGAAGCCTGCTGATAACGTTATTGGAATGATGGGTTACGTTGTAGAAACTGCACCACACTTAATAAAGTTAAGCTGATTAAAAATGTACGAGGTAGTGGTGAGGTTTAACGAAAATTATGGCTTCTCCCTTATGCTTGAAGCTTGTCAGCCCGATGCAAAACCAATCCGCCTTTTTGAAGGACACATTGAACAGACTCGAATCCGGCATTGTCTAACGTTGCCCGTTGTTCTTCAACGGTCATGAACAAATCAGTGTTAGTCATTGCATCTTCTGACGTATAATGATCGCAAACCAGGTAAACTCCTCCTTGTCGTAATAGCCGAAGTACTGTAGAATGCAATTGTAACGCATGTCGTTTGTGTCTCAACTCATGAACAGCTTGCATAGTCACCACTGCGTTAAAAGGTTGGAGAGAAGATGGCCATCCCTCTTCTTTAAAGTTAGCAAGCACGAAACGAACGCTCTGCGGTGAATTACCTAACCGCCGCCGGGCGAGATTATGCATTGCCGCTGAAAAGTCAAGCATGGTATATGTCGCGTTGGGAAGATACTTCAATATTTGCTCAGCGAGGAAGCCAGGGCCAGAACCAAGTTCAAGTATCGATAATTCATTTAGGCACAAAGAGCGCAGTTCAGTAACAAAGGCATTGAAAAAGTCTTCTCTGCAGGGTCGTTTCTGCATGGCCGAATCTGACCAGGCTCGCGCATCTTGCATCGCACGCAAGTCAATCGGACTCGGTATGTCTTCATAATTATCGAACGGGGTTCGCATGATTAATTTTCGACTAGAACGTTACAAGTTAGCAGTCGTTTACGCCTTTTGTAGGGTAAAGATTGTTATTTCAGGTCTTACGTTGAACCTTACTTGCCATAAGTGGCCTAATGCCCGATTAATATAAAGCGTTCGCCCTGCGGCCAATTCAATTTTGCCAGCCGTATATCTTTTGTTCTTGACTGGCAACATCGGCGGTGGGAGGAACGGAGGTTTACATTGGCCGCCATGAGTATGCCCGGACAGAATCCAACCTTCATAGCCATTCCAGACATCTAAATCACATACGTCAGGATTATGAGAAAGTATAATATTGGGTTTTGTATTGTCATACTTGCTCATCACTGCGTGAGGGTTAAAATTCACTCCCCAGTAGTCGTCAAAACCAATAATATTAAGTCCCTCAATTCTTATTTGTTCGTTTCGCAGGATTGTTATCCCATTTTCAATAAGTATCTCAGAGATATTGTCTGCGACTCCGGGTTGTGACCAATTTCTGCCATAATCGTGATTCCCGAGAATTGCCACCGTTCCAAGTTTTCCTTTTACCGCGCTTTTAAGGACTTCTTTCAGTTCTCCATATTGGACCTCGTCTTTGTAAGTACTGACATAATCTCCAGTGTAAACCACAAAATCAGGGGTGAGCTGTTGTGCTTTCTTAAATGATTCAATTATATACCTATGGTCAAATCTTTTCCCAACGTGAATATCACTAATCTGCATTAGCGACTTACCCTCCAGATCCTTGAGTAAGTTTTGAATTGGCATTTTCAGCTTCACAAACTCCAGCCAGAAAGGCTCAATTTGCCATGCATATATTCCGGTCATCATGCCGATTCCGGTCATTCCCAAAATGCCATGGATTAGTTTGCGTCTATTCATAAATGTCTACTGACGTTCTTTTAACTCCCATTTAGTCTCTCGCAACGCACAGAACAACAAGAATGCAAAGACACCCACGGGTCGATACAGAATTGTCGCCAGTGTCACATACTTGGTGTAAACTCCGAACTTCTTTATATCTATTCGCAGAAGAACCGCGGTTAAAATATTGAGCGAAAAATCGAAGATCCATGGTGTACTACTCCATACGATAGCATTTGACAGGGACTCATCGTTATGATCCAACTCATTTATAATGCAATTGAAACTATAGGAGAGAATGTACAGGACCGATAAAATCAATGCATATTTACCGGTCATCTTCGAAAGGCTGTCCTTCATCGGTTCTTTGATTTAAGGCGACGGTTAATAAAAAAAATAGTCCGCCAAACAATGGGATTAAAGTCGATAGGAGTGCAATCGATAGGGCGTTTCCATACTTCTTCAGTTTAATGAAGATGACTATTCCGAACGCAAATTTTCCAACCCAATGGGCATATCTTACAAAAGCATTCAGATTCTCTCCGAAATAAAGTAAAGGAGCAACAACTACGATTAAAGAATTAAGGACAGAGAATCCCACAATCAATAGTGTTAATTGTAATAGCCTGTCCCAAAATTCATTGTTGGCCATGTTGAACTTGTTTGCTTACGCGCAACTTGTGTTTACAATAGAGCACGTGTTTCAAAGGTATTGTTAAAAGTCAGTCTTACAACTTCGCGTCTCTTATCAACTTAATTTTATATAAGTCAAAACAATGAATGAACCAATCAGTCAGTATTTTTTCAATTTCTTTTTTGTTAAAATGTCACTTTGTTTCTTCTTGATTTCAAATACCTTTCTCTGGTCATTTTTTCAGCAAGCTGTCCAAGAGTTTTCAGGTCCAAGTTCATTGCCTATTTCGTAAACTAAGCAAAGTCTACCAAGGGAAACAATAACTTCTGTACAGTCTAGTTTACGCAAAATCGTTATTACAATCCTTACAATAATATTTATTCTTAATGTTGCCCATGGGCATTGCAAATAGCGCCGAAAGTATAATTAGGAGTCGATCTCCTATTCTATTCTTTCCTCGTATCCCAAATCCCACATTTAAGGATCCACAATTTGGACATTTTATCTTCTTCTCATTTTCCGCAATTGTAAGTATTTCTCTTGCCTTCACATAATCAGTCTCATTAACCATGATTTGGATTCCATGGCCGAGTATTCCATTTAAATGGGGTAATAACGTACTGATGTTCTCGTTTGTAAGAAATGACTTTATCCCTTCCAATGCCAATTTATGCTGCAGAAGATTGGCTTCTATTGAGTTACTGACTGTAGTTAGCCTTTTCATTGCCTAAGTAATCTTGAATGCCGCACAACGCTTGACGATACTAGCCCTTTCAAAATCTGATTCAAGCACCAGCGTCTATCACGCTACAATATAACATTAAAGTCAATTTAGTTGATCTCAATTTCTTCGCACCATTTCCTTAATCTAAATCGGAGCAAATAACGAAGTACAATTTTGGAGACCCAATGATTCCAATAGGGCCATGAACCGGTGTTGGAGTTTCACGCAATGTGCGCCAAGAAAATTCTGAAGAACACCAAGAGTTTCTTCATAAACTTTTCTTAGTCGCACACGCCACTGTGGACCGTGGTCCGTGGACTTTTACGAAGCGTCCCACTCGGCGAGAGTTAATCTTATTTGTGCCTGCTGAGATAATTCTTATTGTGACGTGTTTTCTCAAAATGAAATTTTTCTCAAAAAAGAATTCAGGGATACGAAGAATTTTTTTTTGTAGCAGCACAAAATAAACGTACAGCGTTAGCGCATAAATTGATTTTTAATTTGGTCAATTCCCCGTTTACCATATAAAAGCATGGACAACACAATTGTCTATACAAGTGATGCGTTTTCCTAGGACGCAAACGTTTGCGCCAGTAGCGAAAACATTGCTACCTTTGATACTTGAAAGACACGATCTCAGCCTAAAAAACCCGTGTCTCTCTCTAAAAGGATGTGCTGCCTTCCGACGTGCGATTCAGAATATTTCGTGACAAGCCTCTCAATTTTCACGTATGCTACATGGCCCTCAGCGGGTGCGTTGAAAGCACAACTCGCCACGTATAAACCTGTGACACCCCGTTCTTTATATCCAAGATGATTTATTAAAACTCTTTTCGTATGGCTCAAAGTCTAAGCTTTAATTCCACAGATGACATTCTCTCCTTCATTCGTGTTAAAAATGTTCATTACCAACTACCTCCAGAAACATTGATCAAACAGACACTTGATCATCGACAAGGTGTGTTGAGTGATTCCGGTGCATTGGTAGTTTCTACAGGTGAATTTACGGGCCGTTCACCAAAAGATAAATTCATTGTGGTGGATTCATTGACCGAAAACAGTGTTCACTGGAATCAGTTTAATATTCCCATAGAAGGCAAGTACTTCGATGGTCTTTATCGAAAGATCTGCAGGTATCTTCAGGACAAGCCGATCTGGATACGCGATTGTATAGCCTGCGCCCATCCCGAATATGAAGTTCCTATTTGTGTTGTCAACGAGACACCCTGGGCTAACCTATTCTGCCATAATATGTTTATCAGACCAGACGAAAGAAATGTTGCTACAAATCACGCCTCACGTTGGACCATCATACAAGCGCCCGGATTTTTTGCGGATCCTGAAACCGACGGCACAAGGCAGCATAACTTTTCGATAATCAGCTTTTCCAAAAAGATAATATTGATCGGGGGAACAGCATATACGGGAGAAATAAAAAAGGGCGTATTCACCGTACTCAATTTTCTATTGCCGTTGCATCATGGCATACTAAGCATGCATTGCTCCGCCAATACCGGAGCGAACAACGATACCGCTATTTTCTTTGGTCTAAGTGGCACCGGAAAGACAACATTGAGTACGGATGCGGAAAGAAAATTAATTGGCGATGATGAACATGGGTGGACAGATAGCGGCGTCTTCAATTTTGAAGGTGGGTGCTACGCCAAATGCATTAATCTGACGAGCGAAAAAGAGCCTGAAATTTATGAAGCGATAAAAGACGGGGCCTTGCTGGAAAACGTCAAATTCTTTCAAAACACAAACACTGTTGATTATTCGAATTCTGAAGTAACTGAAAATAGTCGCGTTTCCTATCCTATACACTTCATCGATAACATTGCAGTCCCATCAAGTGCTGGTATTCCCGATAATATTTTCTTCCTGACGTGCGATGCAACTGGAGTCTTTCCTCCAATCGCCAAATTAACTCCTCAGCAAGCGATGTATTATTTTATCTCCGGATATACCGCAAAAATTGCCGGAACAGAAACAGGGATCGTTGAACCACAAAGCACGTTCAGCGCCTGCTTTGGTGCGCCATTCCTTCCTCTGCATCCATTTCACTATGCAAAAATGTTGGGTGAGAAAATCAATGGACACAACACTAATGTATGGCTTATCAACACCGGATGGACAGGTGGGCCTTACGGTACCGGGAAGAGAATTCCATTAGCGTTTACCCGTGCCATGATCAAAGCTGCACTGAAAGGTCAATTAGACGACGTACAAACGGAAACGCATGCGCTGTTTAATTTCTCTATACCTGTAACTTGTGAAGGTGTACCAACTGAAATATTAAATCCGAGGAATACATGGGATGACAAAGACCGGTATGATCAAAAAGCAAGACAGCTAGCCTCCGAGTTTAACGCGAATTTTGAGAAATATAGAAAAGGAACAGATGCTGAGGTTGCGGATGCAGGGCCCAAGATTTGAGCGCCCTGCCTGCCCGTTAACAAGAGGGTTTGAAATATCAAAACTACAAATAACGAGCCACCCACTATTGACTATGAATTTTACAGTCGGCAAAAAGCTTTTCGTAAGACTAAGCGACGAATACGAATCGCGCCAGCAATCGCACAGGCATTTTTTTAGGAAATTCCATTTTATGTATCAAATGATAAAAAATACACTTGACCGTATTCTCCGTCGTACCACAAGTACCAATATAATGAACCCTCATGTCGGGTTAATGGTTTGATAGTCGCAATTTTATTGTTGTTCCACCATTCATAATTAAGGTCGAAACCGCTTAATCCAATTGCGGAGGAGTCAATTGATAGTCCTAAATCTTCTTTTATTTTCATCAGCGTCGTCTCGTTACATTTAAATGCAAAATAATATGCTGCGTCAATTCCAAGCCTGTCCGAATAACAGTATAAATTCGTTATGTCTGATGTTGGAGTAAAGCCAAAAAATTCAGTAAATCTCTTTTTATTAAATCTTGTGTCTGGGTTTACCGGGTCAAACTTTGCGAAGACTTTGTCAGATATGTCGTCTTTTTTCCTTTTTATTCTCTCACATGAAAACAAAGTGAAAGTTATCAAAACCATCCAAACTAATATTTTTATAAAAGTCATATTATTCCATAAAAATGACGCCCAACGGCCAGTGCATTGAGGGCAGCGGATATAAATACCGCTTCATTATCCTCCGTAACCGAACTTTGCTAAGGAAAATGAGCTACGAATCTACGTTTACTGGTAGCTACTTCCCCAATACGTTTTCATCTTGTTCCGCACGAACGTAACACTCCGTGCAAGTTGATCCATACCGTCCATTCCATCTTCAATGCTGATCCATCCGTCAAAGCCCACGCGCTTGAGTTCGCTAAAAATGGCGTCATAGTTATTCAGGCCTTTACCTATCTCGCCATGGCTAAGGCGCTTAGCATATCCAACAGCCCCTCCTTCCTCCTTCCGAAGATCTTCGATGGTACCTACTTTCAGATAACGATCACTGGCATGCATCGTAACCACACGAGCAGATACACGATACAACAACTCCAACGGATCCTCTCCTGCCAGGTACGTGTTGCTGGGATCATAGTTAACGCCGAATTTCGGATGTTGAATGCGGTCGACAAGCTGGCAAAACACATCCATCTTCTGCGCAAATTCAGGATACTCCCAGAAATCATCTTTATAGTGATTCTCCAATATCAGTGTTATGTTCCGCTCTTCAGCGTAAGGCAAACATTCTTCAATACAATTCGCGGCAAGCTTCACACCTTCTTCAATTGAAAGTTCAGGGCGTCGCTGACCGGAGAGCACACGACAAAACGATCCGCCTAACGTATGCGTCATGTCGATCCATCGTTTCTGTTTGGAAATTTCTTTTGATCGGAACGCCGCATCCGGATGCGTAAAGTCTGGGGAACAACACATCATGGGAATTACTTTTCCTAGATCCTCGACCTGGCGACGGAACAACGGCCAGTTAGATTCTTTTTCCATTTCAAGAAATCCGGCATACCATTCAAGGCCGTCAATATCCAATGCGGAAGCCAATTGAATCCATTCAGAAACTTTCATGGTCCCATCCTTGCATAGGGCTTGCATAAATGCCTTCGGAAAAGCAGCGAGTTTTGGCATATATTATTTCGTAGGTATAGTTGAAGTATCTTTTGGAGGATTGCGCCCGATGAAAGGATGTTGTTCAAGATCAACAACCTGCCCGCTGATCGGACCACTTTCATCCGCGAGCCAGTAAATGGCAGCGGCAGCAATTTCTTCCGGCATTAAAATCCTTCCAGCCGGTGCATACATGCGCGGAATATCTTTGTACCAGTCATCAGCAAGTCCGTGCGAGCGCTTGCGACTGACTTCAGTCTCTGTTAATACCCAGCCCGGATTGATCTGATTTACGCGAACACCATTTTCACGATGCAGTGTATCACCAAGATTCCTGGTCATCGTCATCAACGCGCCCTTTGAAACACTGTATGGAAATAAATTCGGTTCGCCGCAATATGCATTAACGGAACCGATATTGAGCACGCATCCGCGCGATTGCTGCAAATGCGGAAGCGCCGCCTTGATCAACATGAACGGTACAAGCGTATTTACTTCCAACACATGCCTGAAAAAATTTATATCTGTCGTATGAATATTCCCCGATACAACCATGGCTGCATTATTAACCAAAGCATCCAGGCGTCCGAATCTGTTTACAGCAACATCCACCAAACGCTGAGAACTGCCTTCAGCAGAAAGATCTTCAATGTGTAACGTTGCCTTATCGCTTCCGATTTCCTCAAGCACCTGCTCGCCAAGGTCTTGTTCAAGTCCATGAATAATTACCGACGCGCCTTCGGCAGCGCAGCGAAGGGCGATGGCTTTTCCAATACCGGTTGTGCTACCGGTAACCAACACGATCTTATTTTTGAGCCGCATCACATCAGACAGGCTTAAGTACGCTTTTTACAACGGCACAGGTATGCATCTTCTCAAACGCCTCATGCCACTCCGTTACAGGCCATACACCGCCGATGATGGGTTTTACGTCCAACTGCCCGCCGGCCATCAACGCGATCACACGTTCCCATATGGGCCAATTGTGACTGAAGCTTCCTTGTAATGTCACGTTCTTCTGAACGATGGGATCAAGGGAAAATCCGAGCGGTTGGGGACCCCATCCCACTTTGGTGATGTGTCCGTTGGGCCGCACCCATTGCATGGCAAGTTTTAATGTTGCGCTGGCACCTGCAGCATCAATGATACAATCGGCACCAAGCCCGTCGCGTTGTTTTGCCCATGCTGTTGCATCGCCAATGATCCCTTCACAACCATATATTTTTCCAATATCAAGCCGCTGACAATCTGATTCAAGTCCTACGAGAGCAACCTCCGCTCCGCACAACCGCGCGACAGCCGCGCATAAAATGCCAATCGTTCCAGGGCCGATGACAATTACGCGATCGCCAGGTTTCAACCGCGAGTTTTCCACAACCGCGTTGAATGCAACACAACAAGGTTCGGTGAGACAAGCTTGTTCGAAACTCAGATGAGCGGGAACAGCATGAAGGCATCGCGCCGGAACACGCACAAAGCGCGTCATCGCTCCATTTACACCGTAGCCGAATCCCTTGCGTGTTGGGTCGAGGTTGTAAAGTCCTCGCCGTGACATAGGGTTGTTCTGGTCGATAACGGCAGCCGTTTCGCTAACCACGCGGTCGCCTTCCTTCCATCCCACTACACGTGTTCCGAGGGAGGCAATATGTCCGCCGAATTCATGGCCCAGCACTACCGGGTAATTTACCGGCCAGCTATGATCGGCCGTCCATTGGTGCAGGTCGCTTCCACACACACCAACATTGGCAACCTCGAGCAACACATCATCTTCGCCGATTTCCGGTGTTTCTATTTCACGTATTTCGACAGATCCTTTCGCCGGCGCGAAGTTTACTACCGCAGCAGATTTCATAAGGTTTTTTATTGGTTAATTGTTATAATTTAATATTAATATAGTTTGTTGTTTTTTATAGCATTAAGAACATATTTTTGTGTGCTCTAGAGCATCGATGACCTTCT
>JAICGJ010000201.1 GCA_025923195.1 Chryseolinea sp. | reverse complement strand
AGGTACGAAACGCATCAAAGCCATGATCTTAATCGGACAAAAGTGATCATAAGCGACCAATTAGTCACTAGTTTCTCCACCACGATGGTTTAACGTTCTTAGCAATCCCAGATGAGTATCGCGGGCAATACTTGCATTCGCAGGCGGCAAAGGCAGGACTCGGTTCCTCCGGACAGTCTCCTATAATACCAGGCCCATAATTAGTCTCGCAACCTTTTCTAAACGTATTTTCAACCGGATAGCTGAGCTCGCTTCTGTTGAAATACCAACGGGTTGCTTGTTCCTTGACAACCCCAAAGAAGCCCACGACCTTTCCTTCTCCAGAAAGAGATTGAATATTGCTTTGCAGATTAAACGGCGGCTTGTCCATCAGCACGTTGCCCTCATTTTGGTCGTACATTTCTTTCCAAAAGAAATAATAGTTCTCTTGCATAGCGAACTGCTGAATGAGAACTGAAAAATCGTCGAGAATTCTTTCATTGTTCAAAGTTGGCACCCTGAACAATGCTTTATCATACCCACCTGCATTGTCAATCTGAAGAGCAAAGGTGTTAAGGTAATGTTCACCCGTTACCCAGCAAATGTAACCTGGGCGTGTTACACTGGGAGACAACGGTGCGATGTAAATCCACATAGGCGAAAACTTCCATCGATAGTGTATAGGGCTACCGGCCGGATTTTGCCCAACAGTAATATAGGTTTCAATTTCCTTGATGGTTCGAAGAACATTTTCGTTCGACTCAACCACATATTTTTCGCTCTCAGTCTCCTCAAACCCAACGGGCCCGATGGGCGGAACCTCTGTACCCGGCATTGCCTCCCACGAAGATGCAAACACTTCGTCATCCGCAGAGATTTGAATTTTATAGTTAACACCTGAAACGGCTTTAAAGGTCGAATCAAGGAGCTCGTACACCCCTGGTTCGGTAGTCGATGGCTCATAGCTCCATTGTTCACCATTGTCGCTTAAAAGTAAGACGGTCGCGCCTTGTACAGGTGTAGACCGCACGTTGGTGACGTCACTGGTGTGGGTCAGCCGAATACTGAAGTAACGACCGTCGGAAGGATAGGCAATTGTCTCATCAAAGGATTTATCGGAAATAAAGCCTTCTACGACCAACGCCCCTGATGTGTCCGGAACAACGAACTTGTAAGGTTCAATACAACTAAATACAATCAGGAAAAGTCCAAAGAATTTTAAAGCCCTCATAATCTTCATTCATCCCGGGCGCATATAACTTTGAGGATGATGTGAGATAAGGAAAACTAACATTCTATTCCTCTTTATCACAACGACAGTCTAAGTTCCAGCCGGTCAATGACGCAAAATAGTATTTTTAACGAAATCATTAACCTGGCATCGGTACCATTTTGGGTGACTGCAGGACTAGGATAATCCCGGTGCTTGGTGTATCGATTGCTAAGGCCGATCAAAGTAATTTTAGATCACCCTATGAGAGTGAAGAAGGAATACCTGGTGCTGCCTTTGTTGTTGGTAATGACAAGTGTCATATCAGCTCAATCCCTGAAGTTGCAGGACTCCACCCTTTTTGATTTTTGGGTGGGAGATTGGAACCTCACCTGGACGAACTCAGCAGGCAAGGAGGAAAAAGGCACCAATCGGATAACTAAAATTCTGGATGGTAAAGTTATTCAGGAAAATTTCAGCTTTGCGTCCGGCGCCTTTAAGGGCACCAGCATCAGCGTTTACAATCTTTCAAAAAAAACCTGGCACCAGGCTTGGGCCGATACGCAAGGAGGATACTTTGATTTCGAGGGAGATCTCGAGGGCGATAAAAGGATCTTCAAGACAAAAGTGAGGGAGGAGAACGGAAAAAAGATTATTCAAAGAATGGTGTTCTACAACATAAAACAAAATTCGCTCACCTGGGATTGGCAGTCAAGCCGTGATGGCGGTGTCACATGGAACCTGTTATGGAGAATAAACTATGTGAGGAAAAATATTTAGTCTCGCTTGCCCAGTTATATTAAAGCAATTTTATCGCCTTATTAATGAGCAGAGAGCAATGTCATTTGCGCAATAGTTAGGGGCTCAATTATAATATGGTCAATATCACAGCAAAATTCTTCAAGTCTGGTAATACATTCGCCTTTACCTTTGCATAATTGCTGTGGCTTACCGTTGGAGCGCTATTTTCGCTGGCCAATCAGCTCGAAATTTTATTTTGTTTTCAATAACAAACCTAATGGCCACCTGTTACAGCAAATAAGAATTGTGATGTGATCATACCCCGTTCAAAAATTTGAAAAAAAATATCGCATGGAAACAAAGGAAATTGCAGAAAAATTAGTGGCGTATTGCAGGAAGGCAGATTGGACTGGCGCGCATAATACCTTATATGCAGAAGAGGCAACAAGCACAGAACCCTATGAGACACCTGAGTTTGAGAAAGAGACAAAAGGGCTTGATGCTATCCGTGAAAAAGGAAATAAATTTGATGGTATGGTTGAGCAGGTTCATAGTATCGAAATTTCCGAGCCATTGGTAGCCGGCAACAGTTTCGCCTTTACATTAGCGATGGATATCACAATGAAAGGACAAGGCCGTATGAAAGCTCCGGAACTTTGTGTTTACCAGGTAAAAGACGGTAAAATAATTTCTGAACAATTTTTTGCGTGAGAATATGTCTTAAAGAATTCAATTACATATACTTCCTGATCACGTTGTTTCTCATTCGATTAAAAGTAACACCTGATTGAACCGGAGTTTTTTCTTTTTTTAAAAGGATTTTTCGTTCTCTTTTTCTCCCTGTTTTCATAGCCGATTCCGTTGGAAAAACAGCTTTTTTCGCATCTGAATTTGCGGAGAATCGCAACTTAAAAGTATCGAAAAACCGTAAGTCCTGTTCAACGGCCACATCATCCATTCGCCGAGCACACAATTCATCCCCTGCGCAATAAGCTTTTCTACCTGGTTACCCGGTATGAATAGCAAAACTAACGCACTATGACACGATATTTTACAATTCTGATCGGGCTGCTGCTTGCAATTCAAGTGGCGGCTCAGCGAAAGTCTTCTTCGAAGCAACAGGTTTGTAGTAGTGAAAGCTATTCTTCCGAGGTTGTGAAGGAGACGCAAATTTCAGAAACCTGCGTACAGTATGAAATCAAGGTTTCGTATGATGGAGTAAGGACCTACGGACTTTCCCACTACTCCATTGCTATCCCCTGTGGAACCATAAAGAATGCCTGGAACTCTGAAGGCTGGGATATGGATTTTGGCAAAGACAGGAAGACTGGCATTTATGGATTGAAGGTGGACGACATCAACGGCTTCGGAAAAGGTGAAAGCTTCACGGTCAAATTCACATGGTGTTCGGATAACTCATGTGAAAAGGAGTTGGGTGTAGTTGCATCGAAATATGGCCAATGCGTGGACTATGATACATTGTCCAATAACAACGAGCCGGAGCCTCCGGCTGAAGTGTGTTCGTCGCTGCTCGCTTCATTGCAAAAGAAAAATGTGACTTGTCCGAACGGAAATGATGGCGAAATGCAGGTCGTTATCCAGGAGGGTAAGGAACCATTTGTATATACTTGGTCTAATGGTTCAAACACTGCCAGTGCGCAAAATCTAAAGGTTGGAAACTATGCCGTCACTATTAAAGACGCCGACGGAAATACGCTAACATTGAATGATGCCCTGTCTGGACCGCCACCGATGGTGATTACAGAGACTGTTGTTAATCCCACGTGTAGTGGCTTATCAGATGGCTCCATCGACTTGGAGGTATCAGGCGGAACAGGTTCATATTCATATCAGTGGAACCACGGGCCAACTACGCAAGATCAGGCAAATCTCCCCAGCGGATTATACACCGTAGCTGTCACAGACTCGTTGGGATGTTCTCTTCAAAAAACGTTTATGCTGACCAATGGAACGTTACTCTCTGCTGAGGCGGTGCTCACGCAGCCTTCTTGTTCAGGTAACGATGGAGCGATAGATATAACACCGATCGGCGGAACTGCGCCCTATACATACCGTTGGAATACCAGCGCAACCACTCAAGATTTGCAAAACATCGGCGCTGGATTTTTCAGGATCACCATTACAGACGCGAACGGATGTTCTGCGGTAAAGAGTCAGACTCTCCAGATCAATAATACGCTGGCACCTAGCTATATAGTAATTCCTACAAGCTGTTTAGGAGATAACTCAGGAGCAATCGACCTGACAGTGTCGGGTGGCACCGGACCTTATACAACTGTGTGGTCGGACGGTCCGACAACTGAAGATCGATCAGGCCTTACAGCAGGAAATTACCAGGTAACCGTGACGGATGCAACGGGGTGTAGCAGAATATTGGATATCACTGTTTACAAGAAACCACTGGAAGTCACGACAACCGTAAATCAACCTTCATGTTCTGGCGATACCGGATCGGTAACAGTTGAACCTGTGGGAGGAGTTCCGCCCTACACCTACAATTGGTCAAACGGAGACACGGATAATACAGCGGAAGGTCTTGTACCCGGCGTATATTCAGTGACGATTACCGATGGAAGCGGTTGTTCGACGGACCAGTTTTTCGGGATCATTGCACCCGTACCCATGCAGGTATTTGGCGAGATCACTAACGCTCAATGCGGGGCAAATGATTCATATGCCATTAGCCTGACGGTATTTGGCGGCAAATATCCATACACTTACGCGTGGTCAAATGGTGCTACCATTGAAGATATTTCGGGACTTGCCGCCGGTATATACACGGTACAGATAACGGATGCCGCGAGCTGTGTTGCGGAAAAAACATTCACTATAGAACCGGTTCTAAATGGGGCGTGTTTGATCAATGCACCAACGGTACCGTTGGTATGTCAGTCTGTCGGTAATATTATTACCACGGCTGTAACGGGTGCCACTACTTATTCGTGGACCGTGACCAGCTCGGACAACAGTTGGGCAATTACTTCGGGAAGCAGCGACTCATCAGCTGTCTACACGGTAGGTGCTCCTGGAAGCACGGCAACGTTCACCCTTAATTTAACCAAGAACGGTTGTACCCAGACGTGTAGTTATACCGTGACAACTAGTTGCGTTGAACGCGACAATACAGGCGGTGGTGATCCGAGCTCAAGCGAACCTTGTACGCCAACCACTCCTACCACGCCTCCGGTAGTCGAAAGTCCTGAACCTCCCCAGGATCCTGAGATTGAAGAACCTACGCACGATTGCAAGCCAAGGGTAGTGCACGTTTATCCTAATCCTTTCAAAGAGAAGGTTACCTTTAATTGGACGGCTTCGAAAAATGAGCACGTAAGTTTAGAGATATACGATTCGCGTGGTAAACGTGTTGCGGTAGTCTTCGAAGGCGCGGTTAAGGCAGGACAGGAATATTCGTACTATTGGAATGCAAATGGCGAGGGATGCGGGAAAGACAAGTTTTATTATTATCGTTTCACTACCTCCAAGGGAGTGGATAGCGGAAAATTGGTAAGGAAGTAAGAAGAGACCCTCGATAATTAAAGACCTGTCGGATTAGGATCCGGCAGGTCTTTTTGTTTCAGGACATGTTCGAAGTTCTAGTCAGCTTCGCAAATCAAGCCGGTCGGTCAGCGTTCTTCTTTGCGCTATTTTTCAGTAACATCGAACACGTTGGCTTCACGATTCTGCAGGACGTCGTGGTTTGTATGAATAGAAAAAAACTCAAAATCTGGATTCGAGCCGCATCGCGACTGGCAGAAGGAGTACTTAATCAGCCCTGAAAAGAAATTTGTGAAAGTACACCTATTCCAGCACCGGATCAGCAATCCATTGCCATACGCTCCTTCATTCTCCACATCAGCTTCGATACAGTCAACCTCTTCCCTATACGCGAATACGTCTTGTGCCATAAACTTTAAAAGCAAAAGAACATAGGGCTGCACGCTGTTCGGGCAGGTGTCACATGACAGAGTAAGGCATTTGGTCTATTGACTTTTTGCAACGCTAACCTCGTGGCTTCGCGCGTACTGCGGTGAAGTAGTGGAACAACTTAATAGAACGAAAGCCAGGAATAGAACAATGACTGTTTTCATATAAGGTAACTTTTAATACTTAGAGAAGTTACGAATTTTTAGCGCGTGCCAGTGCGTTAATTACATTAAAAATTTTGCCGCAGAAGTTGCGGTAACGCAGAGCTTATTAAATATTCAGGTTTAATGACGAAAGTCCTCAGTCGATCAGACCAGCGTCATTGGATTAGCGCGAGTCAACCGATAGATTCCGTGCTATACGTCTGGCCCAAATAAATCTTTCCGGGAACATGTGGACGATAGAATTCACATGCCCCTGTGTTATCCGAATGTGCAGGGCTGTTGGTGATTCCAACGCACCTGCCTACGCACAACACCGAACAACGGCGTGGTGTGGAGTTCTGGCAGCACCAACCTGGGCGGAAATCCTATAACGGCAGGGCTATACAAGTATCCGGAAGATTATAATATTCGAGGCCAGCTTCTATTACAAGTGCGATCAAAGTTTCCGCCGTTGTTCATGTTGTGCGAGTGCTGTCGCGGGTCGGCTCCACCAACAACCGCAGTCATTCAGAAAACTGGAGGCTGTTTTCAAAAATTAAAATCTTTTCATTTCAGATGCCACTTATCGTCGCTTAGGTACAAGTATCCGGAAGATATTCGAGCGTTAGCTTATATAGGGTGATCAAAGTTGGAAATTTATTCATTGGCACTGATAACACTAAAATCACAAGGTTTAGAACACCGACATGGGCAAAAAAACCACGCCTTTGAACTTGTCATCGTCGCATAAAAATTAATAATATCGGTTTGCATTTGCGCCAATGTGTTTGCGCTCGTCAGTAAGCCGGTCAGAACAGGCCGGTTAAGGGACTCTGCCGGACTGCTGTAAGATTCCAAGAAAGTCTTACACTGTGAGTAACGATATATAGTACCACGCAGCCTCCCTTACAGGAGACACTGCTGTGACGCGTCTGCTCCATTAGAAAAAGTCGACGCTGCATTTTACTGTGATGAATGATTTCCAATCAAGCGAGACGCGCCGTCTCCGCAGAGTCTCCCGTTTCGGGGACTCTGTCGGACTGCCATAAGCTTCGAAAAAACATTTCACAATATTTTTTAACGAAGCATAGAACCACGCAGTGTCCCTTGCAGGAGGCACAGCTGCGACTGCCTCCGCCGGAAAAAGTCGACTTGCTATCTACTATGATGGATGATTTCCAGGCAAGGCGCGCAGTCTCCGCAATACTTTTTAATCATAGCAGACTTTCTTTTCTATTGAAATATAAGCTTGTAAAAGAAGGATGGCTTAAGTAGCTCTTTTTTGATATCTATATTATTATCCAGCATAGATGTCATTAGCAATTGTATAGACTGATTTTTCCGTGCCTTATTCACGAAGAAATTAGAAATAGCGGGGTATTTAAGGGTATTCTGTAAAATCCGGCTTAGGCGTAATTCATTCCACATCTTGCCGTAAAGTTCTTTATCATACCGCATGTTAAATTTGGCATCGAACCGCTGTTCTTTAAATGCACTTTGTATATGATCTGCAGCAATTCTACCACTTCTAATAGCATTGCCTATTCCTTCTCCGGAAAACGGGTCGATTAAACTTGCTGCATCTCCCAAAAGTAAATAGCGGTCACCGGAACAGGACCTTTTTTTGGAACCCAATGGCAAACCGAATCCTTTTACGGTTTCCATGGGTTTGGCGTCTTTAAAGCGTTCCTTAATCAAGGGATGATGCTCAATGATATCGGCCAGTTTTTCTCTTAGATTAATGTTGTGTTTAACTATTTCTTTAGAAAGCATTCCAAGCCCAACATTAGCCCGGTTATTGGCCATTGGGAAAACCCAAAAATAACCCGGAAGTAAATCTTTGTAGAAATGTAACTCTATATGGCTTTCTTTAAACCCGCTTACGTTTTCGTAATACTGCCTTAAACCGGCGCAATGGTGGTTTTTTTCTACTTTATTTTGGGAAAGATGCTTCTTAACGCGGGAATGTGCGCCATCTGCACCAACTACCATTTTCCCTCTGAAGAGGCTTTTATCGGTTTTTACAAATACACCGTCTTCCGTATGGGAAACATCACTCACTTCATGTTTTTGAAATGTATCTATGCCGGCCTTGTCTTTAACCTGATTATACATAAAGGCATCAAATACTACGCGGGTAGCAATAAATCCGGCAGTACGGTTTTGATCAGGATCAGAAAATTTTATATCCAGAAATTTATGGTTTGGTGCCACAAACCGAATTCCATGTGCCGGTACTTTTTCTACCTGTTCCAGAAATTCTTCCAGTAACTCCGGATTCATTCTTCTAAGTTGGTTGATAACATCCGGGCTTAGGGCATCTCCACAAATTTTATCTCTGGGGAATTCGTCTTTTTCTATAAGTGCTATTTTTAGGCCTTTATTAGCAAGCTGATATGCGCAGGTGCATCCTGCCGGTCCAGCTCCTACAATCACGACGTCGTATAATTCGGGTTTCATATAACCAAGATCTTATTACTGAAATCTTTTAAGGATTTTCATTTAATAACGATGATAGTCGTATTTTTTATCCTCACCAAATAATTGTCTTTCGTTAAAATAATATCAATTAATTTCAGCTTACATTAAAATAGGATTTTAGCTGAAGAGCCTTATGAACCTTGTTTTGCCTCGCTTATTTATAAGCTAAATAAAAAAGCATTTCATATTAAAGGAAGCCTCTTTCCGCTATCTTAATTTTAATTCTAATTTTGAAAGAAATTCTAAAGGAGAAATATCTGCATGAACACTGCATGAGGGTATTAAAAAAATGGTTTCAGTTTTTTCGCCTGGGTAATGTAATTATCATGTTACTCACTTTCTACCTGATCCGGTATTGTGTTTCCAAACCTTATGCAAACCAATACAACATCAACCTGATTTTTAACGAATTTAACTTTATACTTTTAGTTTGTGTTACGGCATTAACCGCTATGGCTGGCTATGTGGTAAATAATATTTATGATGCCGAACTGGATAAGATTAACAAACCTACTCAATCCTTTATTGGGAGTCTAATCACCAGAAGCAATGCCTGGAAGCTCTTTTTCGGGTTAAATCTGGCGGCTATGTTTCTTATATTCCGTGTTTATTTCAGCATTGACTGGTTTTTAATCTGGATGTACCCGTTTGGTTTTTTTCTAACCTGGGGTATGCTCTGGCTGTACTCTTTCCGGTATAAAAAATCTGTACTGAAAGGTAATTTAATTGTAGGCTTGTTTGTCTCTTTTGTACCCTGGAGTGTCTTCTATCCGGAGCTTGTGGATATGGCTTTGGGTAAAATACCTTGGAATGGTGTGTTTTTTTATGCGGGAATATTATATATCGTCTTCGCTTTTGTATCTACAATACTTAGAGAAATCATTAAAGATTGTGAAGACATTGAAGGCGACGCCCAATTTGGTTGCAGAACTCTACCAGTGGTCTATGGCATCGCTTATACAAATCGCTTTGCTCAGGTTGTAAGTACCGTGCTTTTAGTCCTGTTAGTAGTTGCTTCGGTTTTACTTTTTAAGTTGAAATTAATATGGAGCTTAGCCTATAGCATGGTATTTATTGTATTACCCCTGCTGTTTATTTTTACAAAACTGAAGGCATCCACCACAAAAAAGGACTTCCATAATCTAAGCCAGATTTGTAAGGTTTTAATGCTGGCAGGTTTGCTTTTCTTGTTGGTACTCATTTGAACATTCAGATATTGGTCACTTAAAAACAATCTTAATCTGGATGAATCTAATATTCTGCTGCATACGTCGATATTTGTTTCCTTTTTAAATATTTCATTTCCCGCCGTTGTTGGTGTTGTGCGAGTGCCGTTGCGTGCCGGCTTCACGAACAACCGCAGTCGCCCGAAGACAAGCGGCTATTTTCAAAAATTAATATCTTATAGCCCGTGTGGTGTTCCCATCGAATCGCACAAGCCCCGCCGTTGTTGCGTGTAGGCAAGTACGTAGGAACAACCCCGAACAACGGCGTGGTGTGGCGTACTGAATCGGAATACTTACATAGGCGAAAAATTCTGTCGTGCAACTATCAGCGAATTGCGCCTCAGAAATGGCCGGAAAAGGGCCAAGACTATCACACCTAAGCTGCCTGAGGGTATTGTCATTTACGTTAGTATTTTATTGGGGGAAAATTCGAGTAAAGATGCTTCTGATGGCCATATAGAATTGGTATCAGCGCAAACCATAACGGTTCAGGGCATTCCTTATTTTGTATTTCAGAATTGATAACGCGGCCATCCTCCAATTCAATTTCAAGGTAAATTGTACCAAAATCATATTCTTGAGTAGGGAATTTCCGCACAACTCTCAAAAGCTCAATTTGACTACTAAGGTTTTTACAGATTTGATTGAATGTGCCTCGCTTCAGCTTAATTACTTTTCTGATAAAATTGTCCGCCACTGAATCCTTTTGTTCAAATATGAAACTATCATCCTTT
>JAICGJ010000200.1 GCA_025923195.1 Chryseolinea sp. | reverse complement strand
TAACGTCGTACAGAAATCCTGAGACGAAAAACCATGAAAACTCATTGCTAGTTTTAGTGATCTAATTTGGCAACTTGGACACATTTACTAGCACAGGACGGCTCAGACATTTATATGTAACGGTTCACCAATTAGATAAAACTTCCCTTCGAGACTTTATACATCTTGGCTTTTATTACCGATCCTTCGTGAAACGACTCTGATATGATAAAGCAAATGGGACGCTGAAAACCGATGAGTAAACATCATAAAAAAAGCAATAAAAAATGAACACGGGCATTGTAACCACTATCGACCCTTCCGGCAAATCAGCATTAAAACGGTTTATTTCATTGGAACGAAAATTAATGAAGGGCTATCCATATTTCATTTCTGAAATAGACGATGATGTGGCAAAGATGCTGACCAGAAAGACGCTGATGGCTAAAGAGATGGAATTTGGTTTGTTCGTTGTTTCAAAATCGGGAGAAGATGTAGGCCGTTGCGCTGCCATCATCAACAAAAAGTTTCAGACCCAAAAGCAAGCCGCTGCTGGATTCATCGGTTTTTTTGCCGCGGCAGAGGGTTACAAGCAAGAGGTCGCAGAAATGTTTCGACAAGCCGAGAATTGGCTGCAAGAAAAAGGGGTGACCAAAGTAATAGCACCAGTCAACGGAGGCGCTCCGAACAGCATGGGATTTATGGTAACAGGATTTGATGAAGACCCGATGTTCCCCTTCCCTTGGACTCCTCCGTATTACCGAGAATACATTGAGAGTCTGAATTACCGACCTGCCTACCCGCTGTGGTATTATGAAGTTGATTTTACCAGCGAAAAATACAAGACAGCAAAGAAGCGGTATGCAAACTATGATGCAGCAGTGATCAGACCCGTTTCAAAAAAGAACTGGGACAAAGACATAGAAACAGTAACCGATATGCTCAATGAGACCTTTGTGCATGAGTGGGAGTTTACCAGGATGAGCCATGCTGAAATCAAAGAGTTTTTTGGGCCTATGAAAGATATCCTGGCTCCGCAACAAATACTAATTGCCGAAGTTGAAGGTAAGCCTGCGGGGTTCTGCTTTGCAATGCCTGACTTAACTCCACTTTTCCGCACATTCAATGGAAGGATTGGCCTGGTAGCTATATTTAAGCTGCTGACCCGGGCCAATAAATTTAAAAGAGCAGGAATTTTAGGAATCGGGGTAACCAACGAACACAAAGGGAAAGGTTTATCTAAGGCAATAGCCATCAAGCTGTATGGCTATCACGAAGAGTTGGGGTTAAAAAGCAGTTTGTACTTTCCGGTCAATGAAAGCAATATAGAATCAAGAGGTTTTGCAGAATCAATAGGCGGACAGGGTCGATTAATCTATCAGGTTTATGACAAAAATCTAAATTAGCAGACGATAAAATGACCGTCAGTGATGCTATCAATCTAAAGAGATAAAATCATGAAAGACAACCAAAACTTCGACACATCAAAAGCGGAGAACTTTGCTGGTTTGCTGATTGACACCCTTAATAAAAGTTCACTTTCGCTTATGATTTCTGTCGGACATCGCTCAGGATTGTTTGATGCGATGGCTGAAATGGACTTTGCTACTTCCGCCGAAATTGCAGATAAAGCAGCACTTAATGAACGCTATGTAAGGGAATGGCTCGGAGCTATGGTTACAGGTGGTGTTATTAATTACGCTCCTGAATCAAAATCATATCATTTACCTGCTGAACATTCGGCTTACCTTACCCGAAAAGCGGGGGCGGATAATATTGCTGTGTTTGCTCAATATACAGCAGTGATGGGAGAAGTGGAAGACGACATTGTGAACTGTTTCAAAAATGGAGGTGGTGTTCCTTATTCCAAGTTCCACCGCTTTCACGAGGTGATGGCTGAAGACAGCGGTCAATCTGTTCTATCTTCGTTAGAGAGTCACATACTTCCTCTTGTTCCTGATTTAATTTCAAAACTGAAATCGGGAATTAAAATTCTTGATGTCGGATGTGGTTCGGGAAGAATTATTAACAAACTGGCTGCGTTGTTTCCAAAATCACAATTTACAGGGATGGATTTATCAGCCGAAGCAATTGCAACGGCTAACGCAGCGGCTGCTGCTGCTGGTTTGAAGAATGTTGAATTTATCATTAAAGATCTCTCTGACTTTCATCAAACTGCACCCGCCGAGAAGTATGACTTCATTACCACGTTCGATGCTATTCATGACCAGGGGAAACCTCTCAACGTGTTGAAAGGAATATATCGTGCATTAAAAGCTGACGGCACTTACCTGATGCAAGACATTAGCGGAACAAGCCACCTTGAAGAAGACATAAAACATCCAATCGGAACCTTTTTGTACACTATTTCCTGCATGCACTGTATGACTGTTTCGCTTGCTCAGGATGGCGAAGGACTCGGTGCAATGTGGGGCGAAGAAAAGACACGAGAATATTTGTTAAATGCAGGTTTCGGCTCCGTGCAAACAAATAAGCTTGCTCACGATTTTCAGAATAACTGGTACGTGGTTACTAAATAATTCATTAATGCAGGTTAGAACAAAAAAAGCCAATGTAAGATCATAGGGCTTTGAGCGACAGTCGTACCATGCATCGGGTTCTGCTCCCGTCCAGACATGAGACATTCGGAGCTTCTATATGAATTAGAGAAGATTGCTAGAGAAGGAAACGTAATACCCGAAATGAAAAGGACAGTAAAAAGGATTTTAAGAAAAAACATATGGGTAATTGATGGTATCGTGTTACCCTTTGCATGGACGTCAGCTGTCATCCTAAAACTTCTCCGAGCAGCGGGAATCGCAAAGTTTCGCTGGTCAAAAAATGCTCTGCTGCGGGTGGGTGTTTTTCCGATAAGAGACCATTATTATGAACCTCTCTTTCATCCCAGGCATTTGAAGAAACCGCTTTCAGATGAAAGGAAATTACCGGGGGTGAATTGGAATGTAAGTGAACAGTTAGGCCTGCTGAGCGCCTTTTGTTTTCAGCATGAATTTGAAGGCATGGCCGAAAAGTTTATTAGTGATACTACGTTTCATTTCAACAATGGGTCGTACGAATCTGGAGATGCAGAATACTGGTACAGCCTGATACGATTGAAAAAGCCAAGAAAGATTATCGAAGTTGGTTCCGGCCATTCCACAAAAATGGCAAGACTGGCAATAGAGGCAAACCAAAAATCAGATGAAGCTTACCGGTGTAAACATGTTTGTATTGAACCGTATGAAATGCCGTATCTTGAAAAACTTGGCGTCGAAGTGTTGCGTCAAAAAGTTGAAGATGTAGGCGTAGACTTTTTTAGTCAACTCGAAGCTAACGACATCTTGTTCATCGATTCGTCACATATGATCCGTTCACAGGGCGATGTGCTTTTCGAGTATCTCGAAGTAATTCCAACATTAAAATCAGGTGTCATAGTGCACATTCATGATATTTTTTCCCCTCGGGACTACCCCAATGAATGGGTTATCAACGAAGTTAGATTTTGGAATGAACAATATTTGCTCGAGGCCTTCTTGAGTTTTAATACCGAATGGAGAATCATAGGAGCGTTAAATTTCCTGTGTCACAATCATTTCGAATTGCTAAAAGAGAAGTGCCCCAGACTTACAGCAGGAAGGGAGCCGGGGGCATTTTATATGGTTAGGCAATAAAATCGCGGTATCGGCTTATATGGTGATACCTTCGATGCATACTAAAAACGGCGAGAGATTGTATATTTATATTCGTTCACATTTCTGCACGTGAACAGATTAGACTTCTAGATTTGCTGTTTTTATGCCAAAACGCAATCGGACATGCTGGGCGACACTGCAATTACTAGCGAAAGAGGTATTAAATAGAAATATCATGAAAGGAGTGCTCACTACTATTCTTGTAGCGGGAATTATTTTCTCTCTTGTTACATGCAATAGTTCGTCACATAAAGATTCATCACCTATGAAAATGCAATGTGAAGTCACAGGTAGCGGAATACCTCTTGTTCTTGTCCCGGGCGGTTTAACTGGCTGGGCAAGCTGGGAGCCATTCGTAAAAAGTTTTTCTGAAAAACGAACTGTCATTCGTGTTCAACTTCTTGGTGTTCACTTTGGCTTAGAGAATCGTCCGCTGCCGGAAGGTTATTCGGTAAAGACCGAAAGTGGTGCACTTGCTGCCACTCTAGATTCCTTAGGTTATAAAATGCCCGTTGATATTGTTGCCTGGTCCTTTGGTGCCTTCACTTCGCTTGATTATGCACTTGACCATCCAGATGGAATTCGCACCTTGACTCTCATCGAGCCACCGGCAATGTGGGTACTCCGGGTCACGGGGAAATGGGACGATGAAGCACAGCAGACCGCAAACTTTATGCAAACGTTTCACGGTGAGATCACGGAAGATATGCTTGCGGAATTTTCAGAGCACGCTGGCCTCGTTCCACCCGGTCAATCTGCCCGAGAGCTACCGCAATGGGATTATTGGGTTCCCTTCAGACGCTCACTGCGAATCAATCCTTTCGTTGTATCCCATAATGATGATGTTGAACGGCTGAAAAAGTTTCAACCGCCCACTTTATTGGTGAAGGGAACCGGGTCAACGACGTGGCTGCACGACATTATTGACGGACTTTCTGAAAACATTCCTCATTCACAAGTTGTAGAATTTCCGGGTGGACATGCACCTCATCTCGTATCAAGAGATCGGTTCCTTATCGAGTTGGAAAGATTTCATGTGAATGCAAAAAATTAATCGCTGAGTCATTCTAATCAGCAAAAGATCATTTCTGCAGATGATGAATATCAGTTATTTCATCATTCTGTCCCGTTATCTTGAGCATAAAAAACGACGTGGACATCATAAAACTAATCGTTCAAAATCTTGCCGTTGTTTCGGTTTGTTTGGCCGCATTCCTGAGCATCCTTCTTTTTGTTCGCCTGCGTTGGCCCGCACCGGCTTTGTGGATACTAAAATTATATGTTTCTGCGCTGTCACCTTTGCTGGTGTTGATAGGTATAGTAAGCACTTTTGTTGGTCTGACTATTAGTTCAATCTTTATCAGTTTAATTGGTAGCTACGTCTCAATAGTTTTTGCAATTCACATTTTCAGAATTACACGATCACCCCATATTTCGACCAACTTTGAACAAGCCCTCGGGGATCACTTGGAAGAACAGACAAACGCCGAGCAAAAAAGTCATTTTCTACTAAGCCGCACAATTCTGAAGTTACCAGCTGTTCCAAAACCACGCTTGGAGCAGAACATTTCATTTGCAACAATTCCTGGAACAGACCGAAATCTTTTATGCGATGTTTGGCAGCCACCTGAAGATGTAATCCCTTCAGGGTTGGCTTTTATTTATTTGCACGGCGGTGCATGGTACTTTCTCGACAAAGACGTAGGCACTCGTCCGTTTTTTTCACATTTGGCTGCGCAAGGACATGTGATCATGGATGTGGCTTACCGGCTATTTCCTGAAACCGATATGTTGGGTATGGTAACCGATGTAAGGCGCGCTATTGTCTGGATGAAAGAAAATGCAGGCAGTTACGGAGTAGATCCCAACCGCATTGTCGTAGGTGGTGGTTCCGCGGGTGCACACCTTGCACTATTGGCAGCCTATAGTGTCGGCAATCAACAGTTCACTCCCCTGGAATTGTTCGGAAAGGACATCAGCGTATGTGCGGCGATATCCCTGTATGGTCCTGCAGATTTAGTAGCTATGTACTACCATACTAATCAACATCTCACTACCCGTTCAACACCCGAGGCACCAAAAAAATCTAAACCCACTGAAATACGCGGATGGATAATTAAAGCAATGGGGAAAGACTATCATAGACTTGGAATGGATAAAGTATTTGAAAATCCCGTCACTTTTGCTACGCTTTTGGGAGGACATCCCGATGAGTGCCCTGAGCGTTATGCCCTCTTTTCACCTGTAACACATGTGCATCCGGGCTGTCCTCCAACCTTGTTAATCCATGGTGAACACGATATCATGGCTCCAGTAAATTCCACTCGGCTTCTGCATGCTCTTTTGGTGGGGAAAAAAGTTAAGGCAGTGATGCATATTTTACCGGAGACTGACCATGGCTTCGACCTGCTGCTTGCCAATATATCACCGTCAGCACATTCTGCATTATATGATGTGGAACGCTTTCTGGCTCTGAAATTTAATGTGCTTCAAGAACCAGAGATGATTGCTATTTAATAAAAAATCTCCATGAGCTTACAGACGTAAAATGGAAACATTATGACAACAATCGTAAAAGAGACACGAAGTGAACAGCAAGCCGAGAACAGTCAGCCGCGATGGCAGCGGATAACGCTTTTGATTGTTCTGGCTTATGAAGCGGTAGGTTGCTTGTTTGGCGGAAGCCTTCTCATTGCGGCACCTAGTGGTAGATACTTCAACATGCCTGTTGAAGTTATGCATGGTGCCTTCGTCGATTTCCTAATTCCAGGTATCATCCTCTTTACATTGGGAGTCCTGAACACGCTAGCCTTTGTTTCGGTTCTCCGCAAAACACGCATGGACTGGGTGCTGGCAGGACTGGCGCTGGGCGGAATGGCGGGCTGGTTCGTTGTCGAGATTGCCATTCTGCAGGAATTACGTGGACTGCATTTCATATGGGGCTTTCCCGTTTTTCTTGGCTTGGTGGTGACGATCCCTTTGGTTGCATTGAGAAATTCCACTGCGCAGATGCAAAAGGCATTGCTAACGTGTGGCATACTCTCATCGTTGTGGTATGTGGCTATAAATGTTTTGGTGCCGATGCAATATGAAGGATACAGCATGGTCTCTCAGGCGCCCAGTGAATTGTCGGCAATAGGCGCGCCCACAAGAGTGTTATGGATTTTACTGGTCATGTTTTATCCGTTGCTGTTGGCCGCCTTTGGATGGGGCGTATGGCGATCGGCCGGTAGCCGTCTTTTGCGTGTGGTGGGTGTCTTCATCATTTCTTTTTGTATCGTGAACTTCTACTGGCCCCCCATGCACCAGCGGGAAGTCCTGGCAGCGGGCGGAGGAACACTTACCGATACGTTGCATATTGTCTGGGCGTCTATAACGCTTCTTTTTATGATGCTGATGATGGGGTTCGGGGCAGCAGCATTAGGAAAGGGCTTCCGCCTCTATACAATCGCGACTTTTGTTGTCTTTTTAGTGTTTGGTATTTTAACGTTTATGGAGTCAACCGGCATGGAAGCAGGCCTGCCGACACGATGGATGGGACTTTGGGAACGCATCAACATTGGCGCTTTCATGCTATGGGTGATTGTGTTTGCAATTAACCTTTTACGACTGCAAAGGTCATCCGGTGAGAATACCATCGCTGTACCTCTTGAGGAAATCATGACAGCCGGAAATGATTTTAATCGGAAGTAAAGTTTTTTGTAGCAGATTTGTTTAGCGTGATGTAATAACCGATGCCAAGAAATTACCATGGGTCAAACAATGCGAAACTCGAAAATTCTAAGAGCAACAGCGGAGGCCATTTACAATGCCTTCTGTAACCCAAAGGCGTTAGAATCTTGGCTCGCTCCTGGCATCATGACAGCGAAGGTTCATGCTTTCGACTTTGAAGTTGGCGTAGGTTATGAAATGTCATTGTTTTATTCCCCCGACGAAAAAGAGTTGCGAGGAAAGCCCCGGGAAAAGAAGACAGATTAAAGGCACGAGCTATCGAACTTATGCCGAATAAGAAAATCGTTCAGGTAGTAAACTTGAAGTTGCTTATCCCAATTTCGCAGGGGAAATGATTATGGAGGTTACGCTTGCGCCTGGGGAATGACTGCACCAAGGTCACATTCTTTTTCAAGAATACTCCGAAAGGCATTAAACCCGAGGATAACGAGGCAGGAACATTATACTGACATCAGCAAACTTTCACGGATTTGCTTTTCACTTTGTGCTTTAAGCTTTGTGCCCTAAATTCACTCGTCAACAAGACCATGCTTAACGTACGCAAGACAAGTCTGAAAGAGATTCTGTACCTCAGAACTTTGTTTTTACAAGAAAACAACTTCCAAATCAGATATAACGCCTGCCATGAACGCGGTTGGACTGAGAGCTATATTCTGAGCTATGACCAGGAGAAAATTGGTTACGGTTCTATAAAAGGAAATGAAAACCTAGAAGACAGAGACACCCTTTTTGAGTTTTACATCATCCCTCCTTATAGGCATAAAATATTGGAGGCGTTTTCAGAATTGCTTCATTCGTCGAAGCCAACGTTCATTGAATGTCAAAGTAATGACCTATTGTTGTCGTCTTTGCTGTATCAATACAGTGAAAACATTACCTCAAATGTAGTCTTGTTTGAGGACCATAAAGCTACGGAAATGCAAATGACTGGAGTTGTATTTCGTAAGCGCAATGAAGCTGATGTCATCTTCGATCACGCTGCAGAGCCCATAGGCGATTATGTTTTGGAATCTAAGAACGAGATTATAGCGACTGGAGGTTTTTTACTGCATTATAACATGCCGTTTGCAGACTTGTACATGGAGGTGAAGAAAGATTTCCGAAGAACGGGATTGGGAAGTTTCCTTATTCAGGAGATAAAAAAACAATGCTACCTTGCCGGCCGGGTTCCGGCAGCTCGCACGTGCACAAACAACCTTGCATCAAGAGCGACACTCCTGAAAGCAGGTTTTAAGATTGCTGGTTATATGCTCCTGGGAAAGTTAAATTGTGCGTGACAAAGCACATTTCACAAAAAAGGTAAGAACAGCATGTGTGTAATCCTCATTCAGCGATGAAAATTACAGCAACGATACCACTATGTTTTGCAGTATTCATTTCATGTGCGCAAACCACAAATTTGCCTGATTCTTTGCAAAGCTATATTGACACGGTCATTAGTGTTTTGCAAAAAAAATCATTGTATCGAAAGGAGGCGAACTGGCCTGTCGTCAGGGATTCGACGAATCAAATAATCAGCAACGCAAAAAATATTCACGAATTGATGCCAGCTGTCAGTTATATTTTTACAGCAATTGGCGATTATCATGGGGGACTCTTTTACAAGGATAAAAGATATGGCATGAAAAACAAGCATGTCGATGTAAGACTCGAACTCACAGAAGGTATGAAGGCCGGTGCCAAGGTCAGAACCGAAATCCTAAATTCGAAATATGCGTATGTTTTTATCCCTCCCATTCGAGCGCTCACAGTTGCCGAAACAACTAAATACGCCCAGCAAATTCAAGACAGTGTATGCAAACTCAATCAAGAAATAGATGGTTGGATCATTGACCTAAGACTGAATTTGGGGGGCAACATGTATGCAATGATTGCCGGCTTGGGGAATATACTAGGCGATGGTAGCTTGGGCGCGTTTGTTGATCCGGACGGAAAAAAAACGATTTGGTTCTTGAAAGATGGGGATGCTTATGAGGGCGGTAAACGGTGGACCCACATTGAAAGAAAATGTAAACTTGCGGGAACACCTAAGGTAGCGGTATTAATAAGCCAGATAACTGCCAGTTCAGGCGAAGCATTGGCGATATCATTTAAGGGCAGACCATCCACGAAATTTTTTGGAGAATCTACATCAGGGTATATAAGTGCAAATGACGATCCTTACTTTATCGATAATAATTCAATGCTGCTGGTAGCAAGCGCTAACATGGCTGATCGAAATCACAACCTTTATCTGGAATCTGTTCAACCTGATCTAATTATGGTAGAAGGAGATAATTTCACAGACTTAAAAAATGACTTAAAAATTAGGGCTGCCCTGGAATGGCTAAAACTTACTAAATGACTTTCGTAGACTTTGCTGGGTTATACTATGAATAGTAACCAAAAACTGACTCTAGTTAAATCTATCCACACTTTAATATGGGTCTTCTTCAACGTAGTCATTTTCTACATGCTCTATGCCGTAATACGAAACAAGATTGATATCTGGGTTTGGATTGGTTATGGATTAGTTCTTCTTGAAGGCATCACCTTGCTCGCCTTTAAGTTCTTTTGCCCATTGACCTTAATAGCGCGCAAATATTCTGATTCCAAGAAAGATAACTTTGATATTTATCTTCCAAACTGGCTAGCTAAGTATACGAAGTTGATCTATACGTCGATTATGGTGATTATACTTATCCTAACAATTTATCGCCTCTCGGAATAAATCTTCTAGAAGGATTGAGCCCTCGATAAAAAGTACTCTGCGACCTCCGCGGTATTAGTGCTGCGGCCTCTGCGTTTATTTACATTTGCTTTTTTGGGATAGTGAAAAAGGTGCGAAATTGTAATGGTAGTACGTCTCAAAGATTTAACCGCGAAGGACGCGGAGAAGATGACCTGCCTGCCTTACTCTGCGGCACGGGCACGCGCAGAATACCCAGAGTCCTTGCTAAAAAGTATTCTGCGACCTCTGCGGGTATTACCTCTGCGGTCTCTGCGCTTTTTTGCATTTACATTTCGGAACTTTAAAGAATGCGCAGTCGCATTGGTCGTACCTCTCACAGATCTAAGTTCTGAGTTGCATCTCCGATTAGAAGCACACAAGAAAATCAAAAT
>JAICGJ010000199.1 GCA_025923195.1 Chryseolinea sp. | reverse complement strand
TGGAATGAAGAAAGAGCTCGTCTCCTGGTTGATAAAGGAATTTGACCGGGGCACGCCACCGCCACCGGATGAGTGGGAAGAAATGAAGGAGGAGGCGAAGCAGAATTTTATGAGACAGTAGGAGAGCTTACAGCGTACAGCATACAGCCTACAGCGTACAGCGTACAGCTAACTTCTGCTACCGCATCCGTTACTGCACACCAACGCAGTGACCAAACGTGCGCTAAAGAGAGACCTACACCCAAGCTGTACGCTGTAGGCTGTAAGCTGTAAGCTGCTAGAACACTCTTTCTATTCCAAAAAACTTATCAATAATGATCATGATCGACAGTATGCCAAGCAGAACGGGGCATACATACTGGATAGTGAAATTCAAATACTTCTTAAGAAACGAAGCATTGTAGCCTGGGTTTCCGAGGCTTAACTCTTCGTTCATATTTTTTAATTTCCATTGCCTAACAACGAATATACACATCAGGCATCCGCCCACAGTAAGGGAGATATCGCACATATCGGAAATGAATACCAAATAGTCCTGTCCCTTATAAAAGGCGAGTTTGTTTAGCGCAGGTACCATCCCCTGACTCGCCATCACAGGCAGTCCAAGAACAAAAATCAACAGTGCAAGCCCCCATGAAACTACTCGCCTTCTCATCTTCTTTTGGTCAACCAGATATGCAACCGGCACTTCCAAAAGCGAAATCGTCGAAGTCAGAGCAGCAAAGCACACCAAAAGAAAAAATAACCCGCCGATAACTTTTCCCAGCAAGGGTCCCATCTCGTGAAAGATTTGTGGGAGCACAATAAATATTAGCGGTGGACCAGCCGTGGCGACCTCGGTGACCTGGAGTTTATATTGCAGAAAGTGAACGAGCGGAAATACCATTAGCCCCGCCAGAAATGCAACCGACGTATCCGCTATCGAAATGACTGCCACGGATGAAGGAATATTTTCATTCTTTTTCAAATACGAGCCGTATGTCATTAGCGTTCCCATGCCAAGCGATAGCGAAAAAAAGGCTTGCTTTAATCCTTCAAACAGCGTCTGAATTTTAAGTTCGCCAAGATCCGGAATCAGGTAATACCTTACTCCCGACATCGCATTCGGCAAGGTGAGTGCATAGACGATAATGCAAATGAGGATCAGATACAAAATCGGCATCATAATCTTATTGGCGGCTTCGATACCTTTTTGAATACCCCTGCCAACAATAAGCGCGGTCATAGCCATGAAGACAGCAGAAAAAATAAAATTGGAGTTTGCCAGCCCTTCGGCGCTGGTCAGGTCGAGGATGTCATTCACAAAGAAACCGAAGAACGAACTGTAATCGGTTTCACTCAGCAAGTCGCCGAAGGAGATATGTAGAAAATATCCGAAAGCCCATCCGGCGACTACGTTGTAGAACGATAGGATGAAAACACCGACGGTTATGCCGAACAGCCCTAGGTAACCCCATCGCGGTCCGCCCAACTTGTTGTAGGAACCATATGCATCGAGTCCGGCATGCCGGCCGATGGAAATTTCCCCAACCATTACCGGATAACAAAGCAAAAAAATACAAAACAGATAAATAAAAAGAAATACTGCTCCGCCGTTTTGTCCGGCGAGATAAGGGAATTTCCAGATGTTGCCCAATCCAACAGCTGAGCCTGCCGCGGTTAAGATAAAACCGACACGCCCGGAAAAATTACCCCTCGTCGCCATGTATGATATCTATTTTTTATTGTTTGAAAGTCAGGCAAAATAGACTTAATAGCTTAATTATCAAATAAAGGAAGATCTCACAACGGAAGCTTTTGGAGCGTTGTAACGTTTTGAAACTACTGTCACAAATGCGCTGTTGATACGTTATCTGTAATAACTTACGCAAAATTTCACTTTCAAGCCTCCATGATTAAAGGTATCTTGGAACGGTAGTTGAAGGTAAGTAAGGAGAACAAAATCGTATGGAAGAATTCAGAAAGCTTACAACACAGGAAAAGGCACTTCGCATTAACCTGAGCAAAGCAATCTACGGTTCGTTTGCAGAAATTGGAGCTGGACAGGAGGTTGCGGCAAATTTTTTTAAGGTCGGTGGCGCTTCGGGCACTGTAGCTAAGACTATGTCCGCGTACGATATGAAGTTTAGTGATGCTATCTATGGTGTGGGTGACCGGTACGTCTGCGAGGAGCGCCTCATCCGAATGCTTGACCATGAGTATGTGCTATTGCCTGAGAGATTGCCGCATCGGATTGAATCAACACGATTTTTTGCGTTTGCAGATACAGTTGAAGTAATAAACTATGAGCGTACGAACCAGGGTCACGGATGGATCGGGTTGCGCTTTCAACTCACGCCTAAGAGTGAATCAAATGATTGTATTATTCACGTAAAGATGCACGACAATGATCCCCTTCAGCAGCAGTATGCGCTGGGAATTGTTGGTGTAAATCTTCTTTATTCCTGTATGTTCCTTACAGACCCAGAAGAAATTCTGATGTCGCTCCTGGACGGACTTACAAGCCGAAGAATTGAGATTGATATGTTCCGGTTGCATGGCCCTGACTTCAAGCATGTTGATAATCGATTGATGGCGTTAAAGCTGGTGAAGGGAGGGTTGACCAAAGCTGCGATGTTTGGTCCTGATGGCAACGTAATGCAACCTTCAGATGAGTTGTACAAAAAGAATGTGCTTGTGCTTCGAGGAAGATTCCGTCCTCCCACGCATGTGAATGTTGATATGCTCCTGGCATCCCGCAGACATTTCCGTCAGGAGTCCGATGTGAACCGTTCGAACATTGTTCTGATATCGGAGCTAACCCTTAATGATCTGGGTCTAGAGGGTAAGATAGATGAAAAGGATTTTTTACATCGCGCAGATATCCTTTGTTCACTGGGACAAAATGTGTTGATATCGAATTATTTTGAGTACTATAAACTGGTGGAATACCTTTCGAAAATAACGAAAGGGAAAAAAATTGGAATAACCCTGGGGATCTTTGCCTTGCAAAAAGTATTTGAAGAAAAGACATACGAAAACCTGAGGGGTGGTATACTGGAATGTTTTGCTTCGTTGTTTGGAACCAACGTTAAACTCTATATTTATCCAGCGTGGAGGAAAGACTCGAAGGAACTTTTCACGTTAAAAAACTTCGAAGCCGAGTTGCCTTCACATCTTAAGAATCTGTTCAGGTACCTTGTTGATAACAATAAACTTGAGGAGATCAGCGAGGCCAATGTCAAGAACCTGCACATTATTTCCGATAATGTTTTGGCCATGATCAGAAAAGGTGAAGGCGGATGGGAGAAATTTGTTCCTCACAAGGTGGAAGAGGCTATCAAGAAACACGGATTGTTTGATTATCCGCTGCCCACCGAGGCAAAACAGATGCCCATTGCGAGCTGAAGCTGTTGAAAAGAAGACTTAATGTATAATCAGGATCTGGCTAAGCTGTTACTTCGGCTCACCTGCGGTGGAATACTTTTGTTCCATGGCGTGCATAAAGTTTTTGTTGAAATCGATCATGTAAAGGTCATTGTAAAGAATGCTGGACTGCCGGAAGTACTCGCCTATGGTAATATTGTCGGTGAATTTGTTGCTCCCATTTTTGTGTTGCTCGGGTTCAAGACCCGGATAGCCGCGGCGATCATTGCCTTTAATATGCTGTTGAGTGTCCTTATCGGACACCGTGATATTATGTTCTCCATCAATGATTATGGAGGCTGGATGATCGAGACCAATGTGTTGTATATGATGACTGCTGTGGTTTTGTTTTTTACCGGTGCAGGCAGGTATAGTTTGTCCGGAGGAAAAGGAAAGTGGGACTAGGCACTACGTTGGGTGTATTATACGTTTGTAATCGTCTTTCATTAAGAACTTAAAACATCAAGCTTTTTATCGTTATCGAGGGGTAACACAACGCCCTATCACCAGCTTTTCGATAAGCTTGTAGGCAGGCAACCTTATTCTCTTCGCCAGTGTTTCTGTGCCGGCGCGGTGGCCCGAGCCAAATGCGGGGGTGGCCCGGCATGTGGGCGGAAGCATATTTGGCTCTTGACTTTTTTGTTTCTTTTTGTGTCAAAGACAAAAAGAAAGAAACCTATATTAATAGTGGGCTCACCACCACATTTCGACATGATGTGGTCAAACTTCTCGAGTGATCTACGCTTTCAGGCTCCACAGCCGCATGGCTGCGCTTTTGGAACGCAACTGAATTTTATCCGCGCAACCCCTACCAGGCCAAAGATAAAATTAGGTTGCTTTTCCAAAAGCTGGAAGAAAGGCTTGTGCCACGGCCAGGATGTAGGACCTTAACGCAAAAAGTAACAATTTTCAAAGTAGAACCTGAATTTCAACGGATGCGACTTAAGCCAAACGAATTTACGAAGGGAAATTGTGTCGCCTAACCGCGCTCAGAATGAACTTTTGAACATGAAGATATTTTTTGTCAGGGATTCTTTTTCAATCTTCCAAAGTATCTCTTCGCTTCCTTCATCACCTTCGGTGCCAGCATAAACCCCGACACCATCGTCGGGATCGCCATCAACGCATAGGCTATATCAATAATATTCATGATATCCTGCATGGATAAAATTGCACCGAAAATAATCGTAAGAAGATAAAAGTAATTGTAGTACCCGCCGGCCCTGACACCGAGCAAAAAAGAAATCGCTTTGTTCCCATAATAGCTGTAGGAAAATAACGACGTAATAGCAAAAAAAAACGCGCTGGTCAACAACAAAATTTTCCCCGTATTTCCCAACGAATTTTCGAAGGCCATCACGGTAAGTGAAACCCCGTTTGCGTCAGAAGTTCGCCAAACGTCGGTCACCAGGATCGATAGTGCCGTGAGTGAACAAACCAACAGCGTATCAATCGCAGGACTTATCATCGACACGAGTCCCTCGCGCACGGGCTCTCTGCTTTTGGATGCGCCTAATGCCATGGGGGCCGTTCCGATACCGGCTTCATTGGAAAACGATGCACGCCTGACTCCCGTAACAATCAGCCCCCCGATCACACCGCCGAAAAGGGGCTCACCGTGATAGTGCTGGGCGGCAAATGCATCCGTGAAGATCATGCCGAGATACCGCGGCAGCTCGGCAATATTTAGAAGTATAATAGTGAGAACGGAAAGAAAATATATAACGATCATCAACGGGACCATCTTACCTGCCCAGCTGCCAATCCGTTGTATTCCGCCGATGATCACAATCCCGGAAATAATCATCAGGGTACAACCAATAAAGAATTTGGCTGTGTTTATCTGCAGATCACCGATCTGAAAGAAGTTGGCTTTTAGGCCTGGTGAAGTAATTCCGACATCAATGATGATTTGAGTCAATTGGTTAGCTTGAAAGATCGGTAAACATCCAATAGAAGCACAGAGGCAGAAAAGCACGGCCAGCGGATACCACGGTCTGCCTAGTGCTTCGCGGATGACGTACATAGGCCCACCCTGTATCTCACCTGCTGAATCTTTCCCCTTAAACATGACCGACAATGTACTCGTAAAAAAATTGGTGGACATTCCCACCAACGCGGTCATCCACATCCAAAACAATGCTCCCGGTCCTCCGATGGAAATGGCCGCCGCGACCCCGGCAATGTTGCCCATCCCTACCGTTGATGCTAAAGCCGTTGATAGGGCTTGATATGCGTTGATCTGGCCCGGGTCATCGGGATTATTATATTTTCCGCGAAGTATCGCGACTGAGTGACTAATATATTTATAGGGAATAAACCGTGAATAGAACAAAAAAAATAAACCGCCGAGGATGAGAAGAAATAGCACCGGTGTCCATATACCGGATGCAAGCGCGCTTATTGTTTCGCTCATGCCAAGGTTTCAATTTGAGTATGAACGATAAAGATACACGTATTCCAGTTGGTTCCTTATTTCATCCTGATTTTCTCTTGTGCCTCGGTCCTGAGCTTCAGTTTTTTTTGAGACACTGCGCACCAATTGCAAAGTTGATACAATATGCGTGCACCAACGTTTGCATCCCAGTCATCATGGCCTGGCGCTACTTCCGAAAGATCAAATCCGATTATTATTCTATCTGTCAGAACCAGCTTTTTAATGAGGTGAACAGCTTGGTAAAATTCCAGACCTCCCGCGACCGGTGTTCCCGTTGCCGGACAAAGTTTTGGATCCAGCCCATCAATATCAAAACTTACATATACATATTTTGGCAATTGGGAGATGATATCATCACAGATTGAATCCCACGTCTTGCCGGTATATAATTTTTCTTTCAGATCCTGATCAAAGTATGTTACGACGCGGCCCATCGCGCGCTGTATGACGTTGATTTCTTCTTCGCAATAGTCCCTGACGCCCACTTGTACAAGCCTTCCGACCGCAGGGATCTTGAGTGCGTGGAACATGATGGAAGCATGGGAATAAGAAAATCCCTCGTAGGCTTTGCGGAGATCAGCGTGCGCGTCAATTTGCAAGACCCCAAAGCGATCGTACCGTTCGCTCAGCGCTCTGATAAATCCGAGGGGAACGCTGTGCTCGCCACCTACGATACCAATGATCTTGCCGCTTCCGAGCAGCTTATGGGTCGTTGACTTAACATAAATATTCAGATTTTCGCTTGCTTCGTTTATGGAGCGCACCAATGGATCTTCCACGTCAATGGATTCTCCTTTTTCCAACCTTGCTATCTGAAAGGACGCGATCTCGCGGAGCTTTTTACTTTCCTCAATCATTTCTTGCGGAATCGGTAACATACATATCCCAAGTTTCCAGGCATCCTGAATGTCGTTCATATGAACATCGACCTGCGAGGAAGCTTTCAAAATTGCGCCCGGTCCGCCCGAGGTGCCACTGTGATATGATACTGTTACTTCCCAGGGGACAGGAAGGATAAGCAATTCCGCGTGCTCTGGCTGAAATGGAAGCCCGAATAAGTTGCCGGCTATCCCGGGACCATTCGGATCAAACGTATTGATAATTTCTTCTTTCGATGACATAGTGGTTGTAGTTGTCAACGCGTGTTTCCATTCATCAAGACGAATTTTTTAAACGTTGCGCAGTATGATCCTACAGGCACAATAAAAATCCGTTGATCACCCTCACAGGGGCTGACTAAAAAGTCGAGCTGTAATTCCTTCCATAAATCTTATTTGGAGCACTAGTGGTTCTTCGTGTCTTGAGTCTTGGTGGCCCTGAACGCCCTAGTTTGCCACGGAGGCACCCGGACACAAAGGAATCATGAAGTAGAATTCGAATAAAATTTGGTTGTAATTTTCAGAATAAGACTTTTAAGTCAGCCCCAGTCAAAAATTAATCATTATTTAACATTTCAGGATAAATATAGTTTTCCAGCTCACCGTTTCCTTCGCCCACGTCTTTCCATGTTGCGATATTGAATTTAATTGTCACCAACGATCCGGGCGCCATATCGCCGATTTCTTCTTTCGTTAGGTATTCAGCAACATAAGAAACAACCGGGTTATGAGCGACGCACATAATGTGTTTATGCGCATCATTTAAGGCTGAAAGGAAATTAAAAAATGTGCGCGTGGAAGCTTCGTATAATTCCTCGCTGTATGTTATATTTTTGTTATCCCACTTAAGTCCGTCTACCACGAGCCCGGCCGTTGCCTTTGCTCGTTCTGCCGTGCTGCAAATGATGAGATCTATCTTCGTTTTTTCTTTGTATAAGTACGTTCCCATCAGAAGTGCTTCGCGCATTCCGCGCGGCGTTAGTTTTCGATCCTGATCATCCTGACCAACTTGTTTTTCTTTGCTTTCGGCATGGCGTAACAAATACAAATATCTTAGCATACTCTAAATCCGTTTAAAGTCGATTTATGTGATCTGCATGCAAGTAAATACTTTAAGGTAGAGTAAAAAGGTTAATCTTGTGCAAAATTTTTGATAATCACACGAATTTCAATGGATAAATCGGACAGCATTAATGTCGGTTTACCGATCGATAAAGTGCCGTCAGCATGAGTTGAAATTTGATTTTTTAAAAATTTGCGGATATTTGGGACCCTTGAACGATAAAAACAGCGAATGTCAAAGAATCTAGTAATTGTTGAATCACCCGCGAAGGCTAAGACGATAGAAGGCTATTTGGGGAAGGAATATAAGGTGGCTTCGAGTATGGGTCACGTTCGCGATTTGCCGAAAGGAAGTGGCGCAATCGATATTGAGAATGATTTTGAGCCTACATATGAAATCAGTCCGGATAAAAAAGAAATAATTTCGAAGCTGAAGAAACTAGCCGATGATGCCCAAACGGTTTACCTCGCGAGCGATGAAGACCGTGAGGGAGAAGCTATCTCGTGGCACTTGAAGGAGGTGCTTGATCTTAGTGATGCTAAAACACGGAGAATTGTTTTTACGGAAATCACCAAGAAAGCCATTCTTAATTCACTTGAAAGTCCGCGTGGGATCGATATCGATTTGGTGAATGCCCAACAGGCGCGTCGCGTTTTGGACCGGCTGGTAGGCTATGAATTGTCGCCGATCCTATGGAAGAAAATTAAAACAGGCTTATCCGCAGGACGCGTACAATCTGTAGCCGTCAGGTTAATTGTTGATCGAGAGCGCGAAATTTCCGACTTTAATTCGAAATCCTCTTTTAAGATCAACGCACTGTTTGATCTCGGCAACGGAAAGACACTCGTAGCTGAATTATCGGAGCGTTTCGAAACGGAGGAGGAGGCGCTGGCGTTCCTCGAGTCCTGCAAAGGAGCTAAGTTTTCTATTATTGATCTGCAGACCAGACCTTCCAAAAGAAGCCCCGCTCCGCCCTTCACGACGTCTACTTTGCAGCAGGAGGCTGCCCGGAAGTTGGGCTTCTCCGTTATCCAGACGATGTTGGTGGCTCAGAAATTATATGAGGCCGGAAAGATCAGTTATATGCGTACGGATTCGGTAAATTTATCCGATGAAGCGCGGGCAGGAGCAAGAAACCAGGTTCATGCTGCATTTGGAAAAGAATATTTTCAGCCGAGACAATTCAAAACCAAATCCTCATCGGCTCAGGAGGCCCATGAAGCGATTCGCCCAACCGATTTCTCGGTGATGGATCCAGGCATGGATCGCAATGCGCTACGCCTGTATGATCTCATCTGGAAACGCGCGATCGCGTCTCAGATGGCCGATGCCGAGCTTGAAAAGACAACGGCCACGATAGGCATTTCGACGAACCCGAGGACTTTGATCGCAACGGGTGAGGTAGTCAAATTCGACGGATTCTTGCGCGTGTATACAGAGTCAGCGGATGATGACGACGAAGAAGAGAACGGCAAGGTATTGCCGCCATTGTCCATTGGCCAGGATTTGTCGCTTGACGAGTTGGTGGCCAGACAGGTGTTTACCCGCCATCCTCCCCGTTATACGGAAGCAAGTCTCGTAAAGAAATTGGAGGAGCTTGGTATTGGCCGTCCATCAACGTACGCACCAACCATCAGCACCATTCAAAAAAGAGGATATGTGGTGAAGGAGGCCCGCGAAGGCGCTGAGCGTCAATTCAAAGTTCTCACGCTCAAGAAAAATGAAATCAGCAACGTCGTGGATACTGAAATCACCGGCGCTGAAAAAAATAAGCTCTTTCCGACGAATACGGCGATGGTCGTCAATGATTTTTTGGTAGACCATTTTCCGGATATAACCGATTTCTCATTCACTTCCGAGATTGAACAGGAATTCGATGAGATCGCCTCAGGCAAGCTCAATTGGAAGAAAATGATCGATGACTTCTATCGCCCTTTTCACAAGAAGGTTTCGGCCACCGAAAAAGTTGAACGATCTTCGGTAGGTAAGACCAGGGAGTTAGGCGTTGATCCAAAAACCGGGAAGAATGTTTACGCGAAGCTTGGCAAGTTCGGGGCATATGCGCAGATCGGAGAGAACCCGGATGATAATGGCGGCGAGAAGCCGAAGTTCGCCAGTTTGCGACAAGGTCAGTTCATTGAAAATATTACGTTGGAGGATGCACTCGAGCTTTTCAAGATGCCGCGCGACCTGGGACAATTTGAGGATATGCCTATCGTTGTAAATATCGGCAGGTTTGGTCCGTACGTATTGCACAATAAGAAATTCGTATCCATTCCAAAAGATATGGATCCTTACGACATCACTCCAGAGCAGGCCACTGAACTCATCCAAGCCAAGCGTATTTCTGACGCTAACAAAATGATAAAGTCCTTTGAGGGCCATCCTGAGGTTCAGGTTTTGAACGGACGATTTGGTCCATATATTAAGGTCGGCAAAAAGAATGTTAAGATCCCGAAGGGTAAGGATCCTAAATCGCTTACCATAGAGGAGTGTCTGACGCTGGCGGAAAATGTTCCGGAGAAGGTAGGAAGATTTGGAGCCCGAAGGAAAGTGGCTGCGGAGAAATCTGAGGTTGAGAAACCAAAGGCGCCCGCGAAAAAGAAAGCGGCAGCAAAAAAATCAGCTGTAAAGAAAGTCCGCGCTAAAAAGGTTGTGAAAAAGAAGAGATAGGCATGTAGGTGTTTAAGTGTTTAGGTGTGCGGACTTCCGAGTGGGCAGGCTTTCGATCGCTAATTAAAAATCGTCATTCTCATTGTAAGAACGTATTGTGCTCTTTGCGTAATTCCTTCGCGCCCATCGCGTGAAACAGGATTTTACCGCAGAGAGAAATACCGAGAAAAAT
>JAICGJ010000198.1 GCA_025923195.1 Chryseolinea sp. | reverse complement strand
TTGATTCACAAAATCCGAGGCTTTAAAGTTCGTCACTCTATTCTTAATGAATCGACCGGATTTGCTTGCGCGGCGAAATAGGTTCTGTAGCTGACCGTTGCGAGAGCGATGATGCATATAACAATGCCCGGAATAATAAAAAGCTCCACTCCCAGGTTGGTTTTAAAAGCATAATTCTCCAGCCACGAATTGCCCCAGTAAAAGATTGTCGGAATGGCCAGCAAATTGGCAACTGCAAGCAATATGAGGTATTCTTTCGACAACATCACCATCAGGCTACTCACACCTGCTCCCAGCACTTTTCTTATTCCGATCTCCTTCGTTTTGAGCGAGGCGGAATAGGACACCAGGGCGAAGAGGCCAATACATGCCAGGAAGATTGCCAGCACAGTAAAAGCAAAAAACAAATTGCGGAATTGAACATCAGACTGATATTGCCTGTTGACTTCCTCCTCAAGGAAAAAGTAGTCGAACGGGTTTCCGGGAAAGAACGTGTTATAAGTGGACTGTATTAGAGCAATAGATTCCTCAACGTCAGCGGGATTTATCTTAAAAGAAAAGTAACTCTTGGAGTCGTCATAGAATTCAAGTACGTAAGGCTTGTGTCCTTCTCTCAACGAATGCCAATGAAAATTTTTCACCACTCCCGTGATTTTGAAAGTATCATTCTTAAAAAAAAGCCTCTCTCGTAGCGCATTTTCCTCGCTACCTAATCCAAATACTTTAACAGCCTCCTCGTTTATCACCACGAAGCCCTCCTCTGTTGCCAGCTGCACGCGTGTTGGCGCACTGCCGCTGGTGAATTTGAGGTCGTAGGTAGTTGGGAAATCGGACGCGGCAAACAGGACCCGTCCAAATTTATCAGAACCCTCCGGTTCTCCCAGTCGCCTCATACTGGGTTCGCCATTGAAACCCTTACCTGGTACGCTGTTCGATGAGCCAGCGGCGGATATTGCGTGGTGCTCCAGCAGCTTTTCCTTAAAGGTCCGGATAGTCGATTGCATATTCGGGCGATCCTGTAAAATGTCAGGTCCCCGTAGCACTACAATATTCTCGATGTTCATGTTCAATTCCTGATTTTCCATAAACGCGATCTGTTTGTATACCAGGTAAGTGCTTGCTATAAGAAAAAGGGATATTAGAAACTGAAAAGTGATCAGGCATCTCCGCAGGACAAAGCCACCTGATTTCGCGCTGCCTTTGCCCGACCCCAGCATGCTTACCGGCTTGAACGACGACAGGATGAAGGCCGGATAAAGCCCGGTGAGAAGTGAACCTGAAAAAATGATGGCCAAAAACAACAACCAAAACAAAGGATCGTACAGGAGAGTGAATTGCAGTTCCTTTCCCAGTACCTTGTTCAGCAAAGGAAACGAAACGAACGCGATCGCGAGGGATAAAATTCCGGATACGAGATTGATCACGAAGGATTCGATGATAAATTGGCCCACCAGCTGCTTCTGAAAAGCGCCGATCGATTTGCGGATGCCGACTTCTTTTGCGCGATGCATCGAACGGGCTGTGGAAAGGTTGATGCAATTGACCCATGCGATCAGCAGGATAAAGACGGCGACAATAGAAAAGAGCCTAATATCTTCAATGTCGCCATTGTTCATGCTCATATCAGAGTAAAAGGCCGCAGACTTGAGGTGTATGTCGTTCAAATGTTGAAGCCTTGCCTTCTCAATGATATTTTCATGGGCCATCCACTCGCCTTTATACTTCGACACTATTTGATTCAGCTTTTCCTCCACAACAAGCGGATTCACCGATTCATTTGTACCGATGTACGTAGCAAAATTATAACGTTTCCACCCATCTTCCCCTTTGTACAAGCCGAATACAAAGAATTCGAGCAGATTTTCCAAGGGAAATAAGAAGGCAAATTGCAAGTGACTGTTCGCAGGAGGGTTCTCCACTACACCTGTCACGGTGAAGTTCAACGGTATTGCACCGCCCATATTCAACACTTTGCCCAACGGATTTTCGGAACCGAAATATTTCTGTGCTGTTTTCTCGGTGATCACCACATCAAATTTACCGGCCAGGGCAGTATCCGTATGTCCGGACAAAAGCCGGAAATTAAAGATATCAAAGAACGTGGGGTCAACATAAAGCAGATCCTGAGGGAGTTCATAAAAAGGCTTGTTCTGCTCGGGATTTGTGATGATCGCGCCTCCGAGATGCCGGTGCATCCTGACGACATTCTTTATTTCAGGCATGGCCTCCTTTGCCTTAACTCCGATCGAGTAGCCTGTATAAGCACGGACGGTGTTCACGCCATTGGCGTTATCCTCTGTGCAGATCCTGTATGTGTGCCGAACGTCGCTATGAAATTCATCGAAGCTGCTTTCAAAACGGATGTACTGATAAATCAACAGGCAAACACCCATACCAATAGCAACGCTGAATACATTGATCAAAGAGTATACCCTGTTCTTTAATAGATTCCGAACGGCTATAATCAGATAATGCTTATACATGGTAGTTGGGTTATTTTGAGTTCTGAATAGTTTTAAAGAAGTAAATCCCATAAGTAAATGCAGTACATCCACCCAGTACATAAATTTTGCATAGAACTTTCCTTTTGAAGATATTCTGTCCTCATATATTTCTTTCAGGTCACCAAAAAATTCTTCGAGCAGCGCTTCATCAATAAATTTTGAGATGAGCCAATTGGCGAATGCTGGCGTTTTCTTTTTTTTGTTTGTCTGCATTTCAGACTAATTCAATTGAGAGATCAACTTCCACATTTTGGTTGCTCAAATGTCTTATTCCTTCCTCAATGAATCCACCGGATTCCCTTGAGCAGTGGTAAATGTTTTCTGACTGACTGTTAATGCCGCGATAACGATAACGATCATCACCGGGATTACAAAGAGGTCAACACCAATATGGATTCGCGTAGCGTAATTACGCAACCATAAACTTCCCCCATACCATATCACAGGAATGGCAACCAATGTTGCCAGGGAAATTAGAACGACATATTCCTTGGATAATAGCAGTACTAAATGACGGTCATCGGCCCCAAGTACCTTCCGAATGCCAATTTCTTTGACCCTTAAAGTTGCCGAGAAGGAAACCAGCGCAAAGAGTCCTGCACATGAAATGAAGATTGCCAATGCCGCGAAAGAAAAGAATATTTTTCCAAATTGAACTTCAGATTGATATTGTCTATTGAACGTATCGTCTGCGAAAAAATATTCAAAAGGCTGATCAGGGTAAAATGAACGAAACGTAGATTCAACTTGCGCTAGAGATTCAGGAATATCAGACATACTCATCTTGATTGAGAGGTAGGGGTTTCGTCTCACATTAGTAAGACTGATGACATAGGGAACATGGGGCTCCTTCAAGGAGTGCCAGTTAAAATTCTCAACCACGCCCACTATTGTTCTTTGTCCGTTTCCTATCGCGAGCTTTTGCTGTATCGCGTTTTCGGGCGAGTTGAACCCGAACACATGAACGGCTGACTCATTGATGATCACCACTTCTTCCTGCATGTCTTCAGTGAACGGACCTCCTGTAATGAATTTCAAACCGTAGGTTTCTGAAAAACCCAACCCACCAAAAATACTTCTTGTATAGGGTGCAGCGCTTTCGGGTTGTCCCAACCTTCGATATTGATTTATCCCAAACTGACCGGGTACCACGGTTGAACTGGTGATTGCAGAAACTATATGACGACCAAGGATTGCATTACTAAATGAGTTGAAATTAGACTGCACAACAGCCGTGTCAATTGTCGTCTGTTGAATTTTTAGCACTAATATTTTTTCCAATTCAATGCTCAATTCCTGACTCTTCATGAAGGAGGTCTGTTTGTAAACCAGATAAGTACCCGCGATCAGCAATAGGGATGTTAGAAATTGAAACACGATCAGGCTCTTCCGCAGATTCACATTTCCAATCCGATCGGTCTTATTAGTCCCCAGCATGCTGATCGGTTTGAAAGAAGATAATACAAAGGCCGGATAAAGCCCTGAAAGCAATGAACCAAAAAGAATAATGCCTAAATACCAAAACCAAAACATTTGGTTTTGTAGCAGACTCAGTTGAATTTCCTTTTCGATGATGTCATTCAAGAACGGCAATAACAAAAAGGCAAGCCCAATGGCCAGGATCGCAGATATCATGTTGAGCAGCATCGACTCGAAAATAAACTGGCTGATCAATTGCTTTTTAAAAGCCCCTATGGATTTTCTCACCCCAACCTCCTTTGCTCTTAACATGGATCGCGCAGTAGAAAGATTGATGTAATTGGCCCACGCAATGAAAAGAATAAAGAAGGAAATGACAGAAAAAATTCGGATGTTTTGCATGTTGCCTGTGCTGTTGATGAACCCCGCATCCGAGTAAATGTTGGATTTCATATAAATGTCAGCTATAGGCTGCAAGATCACGTTCTTGACAATGCCTTTGTCGTTGTGTTGGGCGATTAATCCATTTAGCTTTTGACAAACTAAATCAAGATCAGCGGATTCATCCAATGTGAGATAGGTAGCTACTGAAAACCCATTCCAACCGCCTCGCTCCTTAACAGCACCTCCCCACCCAAATTCAATATAGTTTTCAATCGGAACCAGAAAATCAAATTGCAGGTGACTATTCAACGGCAAATCTTTTAATACTCCTGTTACAGTATAGTCACCTGGTGATGGAGGGCCATTGATCGTTAATACCTTGCCAATTGGATCATCATCACCAAAATATTTTCTGGCAGTCTCTTCAGTGATAACCACGTTGTATTTGTCATCAAATAAAGATTCTTGATCGCCCTTTTTTATAGGATAATTGAACATTCGGAAGAATGAATGATCAACGAAGAGCACGTCGTTGACTTCTTCATGAAAGATCAGTTGGTTGACCGGATTTGTAACAACTGCCCCTCTGTTGAAGCGTTGTATCCTCATACACCGTTTAACCTCAGGAACTTCTTCTTTCGCACTCATTCCGAACGAATAACCAATAGATGGAGAGGTTTCCTTGAGGTCAGTGTTAACTTCCTCAATGATTACGCGATAGGTATTTCTATAGTTGTCATGAAACCGATCGTAATTCAGTTCAAAATAAATGTATTGACAAATCACTAGGCAGACTCCCATACCAACGACCAGACTCAAAACATTCATGAATGAATAAGCCTTATTCCTTGCAAAATTTCGCAGAAATGTCTGTAGATAATGACCTGTCATTATTGTTGAGTTTTGTTTGTTGAAGAATGGAAATGAAGAAAATCCCAATAGAAGATGAATCACATCTACCCAATACATAAGCGCAGCATACGCTTTACCTCTTGATGCGATTCTGGCTCCGTATGCTTCCTTCAAATCGCCAAGTAATTCTTCATGAAGTTCGCTTCGGACAGCTTTAGAAAGAAGCCAGTTAGCCAATCCTGGAACGTTGTCATGACTATCTTTTTGCATTTCAGACTAGTTCAATTGAGGGATCAACTTCCACATTTTCTGTCGAACATCTTGTGAAGCGCGCAACTGTTTCATTCCTGCCGCCGTGATTTTAAATAATCGTTTTCTTCGATCACCTCGTTTCTCAGTATTACCACCCATTTCAGATCGAAGAAATCCCTTGTCTTGCAAGCGATAAAGTGTAATGTGAACGGCTCCCAATAGAATGGATCTTCCTGAGTGTTTTTCGACTTCCTTTTTCACCGATATTCCATAAGCATCTCCTGCCATGATGCATACTGCAAGGAGCACTAGTTCTTCAAATTCCCCTAGGCCTTTATTTTCCATTTGTTATACAATGTATGTTATACAAAGTTATAAATAATAAACAGAAAATACAAAGTATCGGATTTGTAGGTTCAGGTTGCTGGTAACAAGCTTTTACTGTAAACAATGAAAGATTTTAGTATGCCAAATACACTTTGAAAAGGAAAAATTGATTCCAAGTAGGTATATAGTTAGGAAGAAGCTATTTCCAATTCGCTCAATTTTGAGCCATAACTTAAAAGTATATGGCTCAAGAAATAATCACACTCGAAGATTTAAAGAAATTCCGGCTGGAGTTATTGGAAGATCTAAGCCGCTGCTCCAGCACTCTAATCATTCCCAAAAGCAATGGTTAAAAAGTTCAGAAGTTAGAAAGATGCTTGGCATCCCGATGGCTATCGTGACTCGGCGCACATTACCAAACCTTCGTATCAAGAATTTTATACCCTATCAAAAGATCGGAGGTTTAATGTTCTATAAGTATGATGATATCATCAAGCTGTTAGAAGGAGATAAACACTTAAAATCTGTCAATGATAGGCTGCAAGAGCTTATGACATTCATGCATGGGTTGGCTTCTGATATTCGTTTAAGGCCAACTCATATTTCGCTGCGTATTGCACTATGTCATGCGCGGGTAAGGAGCAATTTTCAAAATGAGCGCTCCGCATCGAATTGTCTTGAAATAGCCGTCCATTTATTAAAGGATTGGCCAGCTTTCAAAATGGGAAGATGATAAAATCATATTGCCGCTTTCTACCGTAAGGCATAAGCAGGGCCGGCTGATTGGAAAACTTGAAGGGTTAGGTTTTCGGCTGAAGAAGAAGCCACACTTGAACGTTGACGCAGGATGTAATTAAGTCAAGCGAAATTGAAGGAGAGAAATTGCCAGCATATCAGGAACATTTTTCAATAGCCAGGCGTCTCGGAATTGAAATCGCTGGTCAAGTTTCCTCCAATAGAAATGTTGGGGTGTAGTCGAGATGAGGATTGTGTTTACTCGTCAACAGGCCAGCAAAGGAACTTATTCTGGCCGAAAAAATGACGAAAGGCTCATTTTATTCTCCCAAACCAGTTTTCTAAAAAAATTTACGACAATTGTCGTAACATTTCTTGCATCTACGACAAGTGTCGTCGTATATTTGATCCATCAACAGAACACCCCGCATTTATGGAATCAGATATTTCCAAACCGTCCGATGCCGAAGTAGAGATTCTTTGTATTCTCTGGGATCATCATCCTGTGAGCGTACGCTTCGTTCATGAAGCGCTCTGCAAAAAGAAGCAGGTTGGCTACACCACCACGTTGAAGCAAATGCAGCGCATGCAGGAAAAGAAAATGATCAGGCGCATAGACAACGACGATAAAACGCATGAATATGAAGCACTCCTTCAGCGCGATGAAACGCGGAACTCGTTGTTCGATCGCCTGGTGGAGACGGCTTTCCAGGGTTCCGCTATGGACATGGTGCTCCATGCAATCGGCAGAAGCACAACTACCCCGGAAGAGATACGCGCGTTGAAAGAGTGGTTGGATAAATTGGAGGGCAAAAAGTCATGAGCTTACTCGATATCCGTTTAACTGAAATAATTGGGCTCACCATGCTACATTCGTTGTGGCAGATCACCTTGCTATGGATCGTTCTCGTCACGGTGCTCAAGCTTTGCCCCAAAGCATCCTCAGCTGTACGTTACACCTTTGCAACTTCAATATTGATGCTGTCTGTTCTTACTACCGCGACCACCGCTGTCTATGAATGGCAGTTGCACACAACCAGCGATGAAATCTCTGGGCTGTCCAACAACACTACACAGACTATGCATACTGCTTACATCACCGTCAGCCAAACCCTTTTTTCCAGGATTGTCGATGCCCTGAATGCCTCTGTTCCATTGCTCGCTTGGCTCTGGTGTACTGGTCTCGTTGTGATGGGCACCCGCTTCGGCGGAAGTTTTTTTTACCTGAGAACATTGCGCGCACAAAAGAATATCGCAGCGATATCGCCTTTCTGGGAGTTGGAACTCAAGCGTCTTTCGAGAGCTCTCGGTCTAAGACATGAGGTTGCCATTGCTACATCGGCGCGCGTCTCTTCACCTCTTACGCTGGGCAGCATCTCTCCCATTATCCTCCTTCCCACCGGACTTCTATCTGGAATGTCTACCACACAGATCGAAGCAATACTGGTTCATGAACTCTACCACATCAAACGGCACGACTACATCATAAATATTTGTCAGGCATTAGTTGAAGTACTATTGTTCTACCACCCTGCAATATGGCACATCAACAATATCATTCGTGAAGAGCGCGAAAGCTGCTGCGACGACCAAACCGTCGCGTTCTGTGGGGATGCCATAGCTTATGCACGCACCCTCACGCAAATTCAAGACATCAATACGTTAACTAAACCAAGTTTGGCGATGCATGCTACCGGACCTAAAGTGGGTAGTTTCACCACCCGCATCAAACGACTCTTCAATAAATATCCTAATCCGGCACAGGCCCGATCTAAAGGGATCTTCGCCATCGGCTTTCTCATTGTTTACCTATGCATCGTACTTGTCAGCGCTTACGTTTCTACAGCTCAGCCCGTCGAAGGGGAAAAAAAGCCCATGACGACAAGCGTCAGCGATAATAATGCGGCGAGCAACATTTTGTCAGACTCAATACCCGCTAGCAATCACCTCAACGTTCTCGAGAGCAAAGAGACCACACCCCCGCACAAAGAGACCATACGCCCGCATATGGGACCCGTTGCCGGTGAGAAGATCGGTTCGATGGATATACAACGTGCGGATACAACCGTGAGGGAACAGACCCTTGAGGAATGCATCAAGAAATTCAGGCGTCTTGTTGAGACGACCTCGCCATTCAGATTCTCTAAATTCTCTGCAGGGGATTCACTCCACATGTACCGTTCGACGGACTTCGTTAAACTTCTCCCAACAATGTACGGTTCGACGGACTTCTTTAAACTCCTCCCAACAAGGGTCCACCGAACTTTTAATCAATCGAGGAGGGCTAAGTTAGATTTAATCGACAGCACAGGCAACGAAACGACTACCGAACGCACCGAGCTCAAGATACCATCCGTGCAAGTGTTTCCCAACTCAACAACTGGCAGCCTGAACATCAGGTTCACACCCGCACTTAACAACTCGCGTGTTGAGATGATTTTGGTAGACTTAAATGGAAACGTGGCAAAAGAAATTACCGATTCGACGTACGACAATATTCCCAAAGAGCTGCACGTCGACGTAAGCGGTTATAAGAAAGGCATCTACATTCTTCAAATCAACATAGACGGCGCAAAGTCACAGCAAAGAGTTGTCGTAGAGTAAACTGCAGCCATCGAACTGTTCAAAGGTACAAGCGGGTCTCCACCTCCGGGTCTCCCTTCTTATCAGAATGGACTGCATTTTGTACTTCTAATCATCATAAATAAATACACCTAGAACCCAAACTCATAACCCCTTATTGGCATAAACCGACACCTTATGAAATTACTATTTACGTTTCTTATCACTTTCACAACGTTTTATTCGAAAGGACAAACACTACAAGCACCTCAAAAAATTGGACACGCTGATTGGGAGTACATTTTTAGTCAATTGCCAGAGTATAAACAAATCGAAAATGAATTAAAGACTTTTGAGATACAACTTCAAAATCAATTAAAAACAAAGAGTCAAGAAATCGAAACGAAGTACAAAGCTTACACTGCCTTGCCTGCAAACACACCAGATGCTATAAAGAAAGATAAGGAGTCCGAATTGGCTTATTTACAAGAGAACATTCAAAAATTTCAACAGGAAGCACAGATTTCTATGCAGAAAAAACAAAACGATTTGGTGAATCCAGTATTTACTAAAGTTGGGAAAGCTATTGAAGAGGTGGCTCTTGAGAATGGATTTTCATATATTATCAATCCTCAAATGATAGGTGGTGGTGATGTCTTGTTGTTTACGGACGAGAGATACAACATTTCAAACCTTGTATTAAAAAAGCTAGGCATAGATCTGTCCAAAGGGACAACAATACCCACAAAAAAGAATTAGCCACTTTTCAAAATAGATGCGGATGAGATTTTGTTCTTTCCTTGCTCAAGGTATCAGCAGTACCCTTAGGTCCTCCAATAATTGCCGGCGTAATTTCTCTAAATTGGGTAGACTATCAATGATGCAACTACCATACTACGCGCTCCGGAAGGTCACTACTTTCTTTGCTCCGAAAATCCGGGGTTCGGTTTTATTGAAAATCCAGATACGCCGTCAGTAAACACTAATTTTTTGAACAACCACGAATTAATCTATTTTAAATTTTCCTGGAGCTCTTTTTACAGCCTCGGCCGTGTAGTTACAAGAAATTTCCTTTCCGCACTATTTTTCCTTCCACACAATCTGTCCCTTCTTATTGATGTATGTAATTTTTAATTTGGTGAAAAGGCTTCCTATTTCCATTCTGGCTAATCCATTTACAAAGAATTTTGAAGAAGTATATTGGGCTGGAATAACTTCCTTTTCTGATCTATCTATATAACCCCAAGTAAAATCCTTGGTTTCAAATGCAGCTAAACCCTCTCTAAAAATTCCCACAAAATTGTAATTCATGTGTTGCGCTATTTTTTTCCCTGTCTTGTCAATAATTCCAAATGACACAGAGCCATCAGCATTTCTTTCTTTTATAGTTGCTACACCTTCATGGAAGCCGAGACTCATGTCAAACTGCGGTTCAATTACCCATTCTCCTTTTTTATTTATGTATCCGTAATCAATGCTTCCAAATGGTCTTACCATAGCAACGCCTTCAGAAAATTTACCTACAAATGCATACTTAGCCGGTATTACCATTTTCCCGGCTGGGTCTATATAGCCAGCAGGGCCATCGTTGACAGTAGTATAGACAGGGGTCAGTCCGTCCGAAAATTCAGAAACGTGGCAAGCCCTTTCAAAAGCCGGCTTAATGACCATTTCTCCGTGTTTATTGATAAATCCATTTTTGCCATTGACTTTCACAGCCGCCAATCCTTCAGAAAACATCGCACCATCTTCATACTGCAGAGGAATTACCTCTTTGCCTGTTTTATCTATATAACCAAATTTTTCATCCTTCATGACAAGAGCCATTTCATCT
>JAICGJ010000197.1 GCA_025923195.1 Chryseolinea sp. | reverse complement strand
CTGGCCGTCATTTTCGCTCTGTGCTATTTTCTTATTCCTGCTTTTAAGACAGAAGTGGATACAGCCTTTGACGTGTTGACCGGGGAAGATGAAGAACGCATCCAGGGTTGGGTTTCAACTTTTGGCGTTTTTGGACCCCTCGTCATTATCGTTGGCATGGTTCTGCAAATGTTTTTGTTTGTAATACCAAATGTTTTATTGATGATGATTGCTATTGTAAGCTATGGGCCGGTGTGGGGGGCAGTCATTTCATTTTGTGGTGTATTTGCTGCCTCATCACTGGGGTACTACATCGGATCCAGGCTAAGTCGTGTCACCCTCACCAAATTTGTAAGCGTCGAACACCAGCGTACAATTTCAGAATACATTCACGACTACGGCGTGGGCGCGATAATGATTACACGGCTGTGTTCATTTTCCAATGATGCGCTGAGCTTCGTGGCCGGAATGTTGAAAATGGAGTATCGAAAGTATATTCTATCAACTTTGATCGGTATAACGCCCTTGATTGTGCTGCTGGCCATTTTTGGCAAAAACGAAAAAATTGAATGGGCATTAATTTGGATTACAGCGGCATCCCTGATCTTGCTCATTATCTATATAGTCATTGATCGACGCAAGAAAAAGCGCGTCAGAACGCGGCACCTAACGCGACTCCAATCGGAAGGATCTGCTAAGGTAGGTGGGAAACTAAAAATATAAGGTTAGCTCGCACGATGGCTAATTTTTTTCCGTCTTGAAGCGGGTTTTCCTTGCCAATCTGCAACCAACAAAAAAAAAGTTAAAAACATAGGTGATATTTGCATGACGATATGCACTTATAATTAAACGCCATATGATTGCACCGGAACCCAAGATAAGTATTAAGGTAGCGGAGGAACGCGGCCATGGATTTGTCAGTCTTTATGAGGATGCCTTTCCAATGGTTGCAGGATTTGTTGCGCGAAACGGGGGGACGTTTCAGGACGCTAAGGATATTTTTCACGATGCGTTTGTGATACTTTACGAGAAGCTGGTTTTCGAAAGTTTTACTCCAGAAATTACTGAGGAAGCGTACCTGGTAGGCATTGCCAAGCATCTCTGGATTCGAAAGTTCAAAGATGATGACAGAAAAATTCCTATGGACCAAATGGAAGAAGGGATCTCCTTATCCGAGGAATATTTTGATGATTCCGAGAACCGGCTCACCAGTATGCTCGAGATGACGGGCCGGAAATGTATGGAACTGCTGCGCGCCTTCTACTATGATAATTTGCCGTTGCAGAAGATCAGGCGTCTATTCGGATTTTCTTCTGTTCACTCTGCGTCCGTACAAAAATTTAAGTGCATTGAAAAAATGCGAAATGTCATTCAGCAAAAATCAATGAATTATGAAGACTTTGCATGAAATCGAGGACATCGAAAGATATTTGTTGGATCAGTTAGAACCGCAATCAAGAGTACTCTTTGAAGCACGTCTTTTGGTTGACCCCATACTAAAAATAAGGGTTCAGTGGCAACGAAAAATCCACTCCATTGTCAGACGATCGGGTAGACGACAGTTAAAGACGGAATTGGAGCGTATACACCGGCAGTTGTTTGTTGACCCTTCACGCAGCCAATTTCAGCAGAAGATCTTACAACTTTTTTCAAAATAATCGATGACATATAATTCAAGCATTATACCCATGGTCATTGACAATGACGGCCGGGGTGAACGCGTCTACGACATCTACAGCCTTTTATTAAAAGAACGTATTGTGTTTCTCGGCACCAAGATCGATGACCAGGTGGCCAATGTCATCGTGGCACAATTGCTGTACCTAAACAGTCAGGATCCGAAGCAACCTATCAACCTGTACATAAACAGTCCAGGTGGAAGCGTGTATGCAGGCCTCGCAATTTACGATGCCATGCAAATGATTCAGGCTCCTGTATCTACCGTCGCCGTTGGTGTATCTGCCAGCATGGGTACGGCGTTGCTTACGTCGGGTCACAAGGGAAAGCGGTACGCCCTTCCCCATGCGACGATTCACATGCACCCAACAGGCGGTGGCGCACAAGGATATACTGAGGACGTGAGGATTGCAACGCGGGAGCAGGAAAGAGTTCAGGCACAGCTGTTTCACCTAATGGGAAAGCATTCTGGTCATACCTGGCAGGAGATCGAGGAATATTTTCTTCGCGATCGGTACCTTAATTCCTTGGAGGCAAAAGCCTTTGGGCTGGTAGACGAAGTCTTGGGAGACGTAAGCGATATTGTTAGTATTAATAGCGCTCAATTAAGTGTAAGTCTTGCCCAACCAAAAGTTTTGGGGCAGTCATAGGATGTCAAATTAACACATGGCGATCGAAAAATACTCAGCCCTTTAGCGCAGACGCCAGCGCTCCCCGATTAAGCGTTAAGGCCTGAAAGCCGCATAGGACTGTAATTATAAAGGCGCAATACGCTAACGGTATAAAAGGGTCGAGCCAGACGAAAGGTGTGGCATACACAAATGTTCGCAGTAATTCCTTTAGTACCAAGTAGGTGAGGGGTCCAAAAATCGCGATGGCCAATAACAATTGGGTTGTGAACTCACGGATCAGCATCCTGCAAATATGCAGAGCATCGGCACCGCATAGTTTATGAATTGCAATCGGCTTCAATTTATCGCGTACAATGCTCACGCTTAAGCCGTATATCGCGACACAGGAAAGGACTATCGATACGGCGGAAAGAAATTTGGTCAGTGAATTCAATCGATCCTGATAAACTAGCCAGGTTTCGAATGAGTTGTCAAAGAAATAGACCTGCGGTGGATTTGTTCCGTTTCTGAAATACTCAGACAGAAATCTTACGCTCCGTCGAACATCAACCTCCAGTATTCGCACACAAAGAAAGTTGTACTTGAAATAGGGAACGATGTTAACCTTCAAGGGCTTCTCCGGCTTATTGAATCGCCCATTAATATCTTCAAATACTCCTATTAAGTTATTGATCTTTCCGCCGGCTGCATGATATCCGGTCTCGTTTACGGCGACAATGGAATCACCATCATTGGATTTGAACCAGTTTCCCTTTGTGATCTTCAAATCAAAAAAATCTCTGAACTCCGGATCAACCGACATGAAAAAGAAGTCCGAACCGATTTCTTTGCTTGTAACCCGGTCGGGCAGCTGCGATATTGCCATTACATCAAGAATATTCCCGTTGTTTTTTTTCCAGCTCGACCTTAGGTTGTATAGACCCTCGTTTGTCAAATCGTCAGGGTATCGCATGTAAACCACCTGATCATGATTTCGCCCAGGTTCCTTAATTAAGGAATAGTCAATTTGACGGGCGGTAACCATTGAGGCAACGATCAGAAAGATGCTTATGCCTAGTTGAAAAACAGTTATGAGGCGTTTTAAACGGGGAAAAGTTATGGATTCCGAACTGAGGAGCCTTACCGGCGTCGCTCTAATAAACTTCAATGTTACCAGTAGGGGAGCAGTTACGAGGATTGCGAGCATCCCTCCGACAATAATGGTCGTCGTGCTGGTGCCTGATATTAATAACGAGGCCATGTGAATTCCAAGGATTGGTTCGATCAAATCTGAAGTCACTGCTAGCAGCACGATTCCCAGGATTAAAGAAATTGAAACAATTGAAAATAATTCTTTGGTAAAGTCAGATATCAGTTGAAGTTGACTTGTCCCTGCTAACTTCTTTATCGCCAACTCCCTTGCGCGTTGAGGGAGCGTTAGCGTTGTAAGATTTATGAAATTGCTCAGCGCAAGGAAGACTATCAAAGTAGTAATTGAAAGTAAGATCAGGATACTGTAACGATCTCCGTGTTTTGAATCTTCACCGATCACTCTCGGACCAAAATAGATCTCTGTGATGGGTTGAAACCGATACGCAACGTTCAGTCCGTGTATCAGGACATCCATTTTCCTTTGTAGGTATTCCCGTTTATCCAGCGTCATTTTTCCATATACACCAGAATAAGTCTGGTTAAATCCAAGAGCGTCGATTACTTGAGCATCATATCTGACAAAGCAATGAAATGCATCGTGTGAATTTTGAGGAAAATCCTTGAAGACTGCTGCGACTGTGAAAACCAGAGTATCGCCCTGTGCATATATTGTTAGATACCTTCCCGTTGCATGAATGCTGCCGAAATATTTGATTGCAGACGACGATGATAGCAAAATGGGTGTTGCATTATCACGAAAGTCGATCGCGTAACCGTCCAGGAAGTCAAACGTGAGGATGTTTGTTATCGCTGGATCTGCAGCGTGAATTTTTTGATCATGATAAACTTTCTCGTGGGCACGAACCGATAATTCATCCATCACTTTCACCCGCGATAGGCCGGATGAATCGGTGGCGTTTGTTTTTATTACGGAAAACACCTTCTCAGGGATGTTATTGGCGAGCCGGTTCCCGCTAAACTCGTCATCTGTATTTTTTTGTAGGACTCTGAATATTGTTTCGGACTCACTGTGAAAGCGGTCAAACCCAAATTCATTTAGCGCAAACAGAATAATCAATACAGACGATGCGAATCCTATCGCCAGCGTTATTATCTTTAAGAAATAGACTTCCCGGTTTGTGGAGATGAATCGCAAGAATAGGCGTGTCTTCAATAAGTACATCCAATAGATTTGACTTCTCTGCTCAAGAATTTGGCCACGTTTAGATTATGGGGTAATTGGAGACTAATTCAGAGAAATTTGCGAACAGGTTATTCGAAAATGAACGCAGCTATCCGTAAACGGCCGCTCTCGCGTCTATCTGATAACATTTCACTCCTCATTTTTCACTTTTAGTTTTTCACTTCCCACCGCCCTATCTAGCAAGTTCTTTGTCATTCTTTGAATTCTCGGATCATCTTTAACATACCCCACAATTTTCTTTCCCAGCTCCCCCTGATTGTTAACCGGCGTCTGAAAGCCCGGGGGTGTGGCAAGAGGAAGGTTCCAAAAACACGTGCCAGCATTGAATACAAAATTTCCTTTTGACGCGGTAAAAATTATGGCAGCATGGTCAGGTGGATTATCGCTCGCAAATTTATTTGGATGAATTTTTCCTGAGCCCAGCAAAACCATACTTGAATCTTTCTTTAGCGGGTACCCGTGATACTCCCAGCCTATCAATTCATTTGTCACGTCGCCATCCTTTAAGCCTGTTCCCTCAAACACCCAATGGCTGGTGTTCTGCCATGTGATATCACCGTAGCCCACGCCATAGGAAGTTGATCCCATGAACTCTTCTTCGTCCGGCAATTCTCGTTGGGGCAGTCTGCCTGTAATACGGTCAGGCCGTCCGTCCCACGACTTGTCCAGGTACACGACTCCATCGACTGAATTACCGGAAAGAAACAAAAGGTTTACACCCTCATCGCGTGCGTTCTTGACATTGTCGACCATGGTTGGCGTCCAATACTCGTCATGACCCACAGAAAGAAAAGCCTTAGTTCTCAGCAGTCCCCGGCGGTCTGCATGCGTGTCAGTATTAGAGATGTACGTGACGTCGTAGCCTTCTCTTTCTAACCAGAAGGCTAGGGGGAATTCCCAAAGTAAAAATTCCCCTGACCCGTTCGAAAGTCGTGAGAAGTCCATGGGAAGAGCATTGATATATAAGGAATATGGCCGGTCAAAGCTTATTCTTGCACCATTGGTGTTGACCCATGGCTTCTGCCCCTCATCGTACATGGAGTGCCAGTATGGCCAGCGATTGTAAGCTTGCCATGTCATATCTGAGCACTGAAAAAGCACATCAGCCTCGCGCCGGTCCTTCAATATGAAGACCACATAGGATTGTGCGCTGTCAGCTGTTGTAAGTTTGCCGAGATAGACTCCGCTCACCCATTCCGAGGGTATGATCATTGAATATGCCGTATCCCATTTGCACTCCACAAGATTATTCTTTCCGGCGGTCGGCACTGCTTGAGGTTTTCCCTGTTTATCTTCTACAGAGGTCATGAGGCGCCCGCCTTTGCCACCATAATAGCCCATTCGGTACAATTCAATAGCGTATTTGTATGCAGGATCCGTGCTGACAAATATTTGAAGGGTATCGCCGGCAAAGTAACTTGCCTTGGAGCAGAACGCCTCGACCTGGGGACGACGACAATATTGATGGTCGGGATAATCACAATGTTTCTCAGGAACGTCGATCAGCCATGACGTTGTGCCCTGTTCCCGATTCTCCTTTGCGATCACATTGTCTTCGATGGCAGTGGTTTCTGGTTGTCTTTGCCTGCACTGGCAGAACACAACCAGCAGAAAAAAGTAGAGGGGAAAATTGGTTTTCATGTCGGTGAAAAGTTTGGTGTTCGAAACAGATTTACCTCAGACTTCAGCTATATTCCTATTTTATTACGATGGTATATTTGCCCTTGGGCTGATGTGCTCGCGCATACCCTTTTTCGACAGGTGATGTCTGACTCTAGTCGGCTCAAAACTGGTAAAGTGATTTAAGAAAATTGGCTCGCGACGTCTCATACTTGAGCAAGGGTAGGGCGACTCAGGATTGCACCAAGAGCGGATCGTCCGATTTATATTTACTAATTCTTCAGCCGCAAACGATGGGCGCTGGGGTTTCTTATTTTCCTGAGCTGAAGCGCCTGTAGCTGTGCTAGGCGAAACCAACAAAAAAACTATTCTCTTCATCGTGTTAGCATTTGCGGGTGACCAATCTAAATGTACGATTTCCTTAAATTTTTCTTTTTACTCTTTTCGTCTGGAGATAATGTAACTTTTTTCTATGATTATTCCAGCGAGACGCTGCGTTATTAGACTCTTCGTGCGCAAAGGGCATGCTCATTCAAAAAAGCCTGCTGAGGACATGGGCGGTACATCCTGCAGACGGAACTGTGGAACGTTGGCTCTGGACCGTTGACCTTTTGTATCAACGGTGTAGCCACCCGCATCTTGTTTGATTTAAATATGTGTGGGTGATCATTGCTGGCACCCGCCTGGCATCCGTTGACCGTGGACGGTAGACTCTTGTTTTTGGCTAGCAGGTCCCTTTGGTGAACAAAGCACATGGCACACCTGAATAATTTTTATATCAGTAGTTGTAGCTGTTTTTATCAGCAAACGCTTGCAGATTTCTTTTTACTGCTCGCAACTGACGAAAGGGATGCCACTTCTGAGATCCTTTGGAAAAGAGCCATGAATAAAATTCCTCAGGCGCAACGGATTGAAAATCGGGGAAGCTTAATTTTTATACCTGTTATCTCTTCGACTCAGTGATTTTTTGATTTCTAAAGGCACCGAGTTTTCTTTTTTCAAACTTTTCAGTCTAAATTGAATCATGGGAGTTAGGTTTACTTGAACATCCCGCGGCTCACTTTAATGCTATATTCGGTAAGTACATGAGTGTTCGACTGCCATTTGAAGAAAAGGATGTGCTTAAAAAATTAGCACAGGGAAACGAATCGGCTTTCAAGGTCATTTATGATGGCTATTGGCGCAGTATCTATAGAACTGCCAAACGATATACTAAATCTGTGGTTGTAGCGGAAGATATTGTCCAGGAGATATTTGCGACACTTTGGAGTAACCGTGTAAAATTCACGGAAGTGGTTCATTTGGAATATTACCTGATCACCATGACGAAAAATCTCACCTATAAGACGATTCGTAAAATCGCTTTTGAAGAGGCAGCAAAAAATTCTTTTACGGCACAAAAACCATCAACGGAAAGCGAGGTAGAAGACCATTTGCTTGACCAACAGTATGAACAAATTGTCCAGCAAGCTGTGAGGTTGTTGCCCTCCCAGCAAAAGCAGGTTTTTCAACTTGCTAAACTTGAGGGTTTGAGTCATAAGGATATCGCCACACACATGAACATTTCGCACCTCACTGTTAAGGCCCATATGGCAAAGGCGCTGCGTTTTATACGACATTACGTCCAGCCCCATGTTGATACTTACGTATTGTCTGTCATTCTCTTCAGGTTTTTCTTTTGATGAAGAAGTCAGGCTTCTCCTGTTAAGCACAATTTCGCCGAAATCAGCCCGACAATTGAATATTTTTCATCGGAGAGTACTCCCATCACCAGGTAGAATGCCTCTTTATCTATAGGGGTAATCCCCTGGCCTATAGAATATCTTACTTATATCACAGGAGATGAAGATGGAAAGGAACCATATAGATCAGATTATTCAACGTTATCTCGACGACACAATCACAGAAAAAGATCGAGTAGCACTGATGGAGCTTATCCGTTCGGGCGAAGTCGAGGTAGTGCTGAAGGATAAGATCACGGCAACGCTAAGCGAAGAAATACGTGCGCATCCGACGCCTGACAAGCACGAAAAAGATAAATCAGAAAGGATTTTTGACTCGATTGTAAAAAGACCAGTTTACGGCGGCAGGTTTACTAAAATTTTTCAATACGCAGCGGCATTGGTTATACTGGGGGTCGTTGGACTTTCACTTTACCTCCAGGACAATAAAGCTACGAATCAATCAGCCCCCGATGCGATTGCAACGCGTGGACCGATAACGGTAAAAAATCAGGGAACAAACAGCAAGAAAATTGTTTTACTGGATGGAAGCACTGTATTGCTGGAACCTGGAAGTGAAGTTCGGTATGATCGGGATTTCAAAAGCGGAAGGGAAGTCTTCCTAACCGGTGAGGCATTTTTTGACGTGACTAAGGATGCCTCGCGACCTTTCTTGGTATATGCGGACGAAGTAACTACCAAAGTACTTGGCACCAGTTTTCGGATAATAGCAAATAAGTCAGGAAAAGAAGTTGTTGTTGCCGTCATGACGGGAAAAGTCTCAGTTTATACAAAACCGGGCCATCATAAATTTCAAAACAACACCTTGGGAGAGATTACATTAACCCCTAATCAAAAAGCTATTTACAAAAGGACAGAACATGTCGTTGTGAAGAAAGTTGTTGAGGAACCCGAAGTTATTGTTGAAAACAAGTCAGTGAAAAACAATTACATAAATGAACAGGTTGTCGTAATCTTGCGGGCACTAAGCGAAAGTTATGGTGTGGAAATGCGATATGACAGCGGTGCATTATCGGGTTGCACCCTTACGTCTGATGCTATTCAGAGCGAAGGGCTCTTTGACCAGTTGGATATTATTTGCAGCGCCCTCGGTGGTACTTACAAACTTGAGAATGATGCTTCAATTGTAATTGAAGCAAATGGTTGCAGATGATAAAATATAAATCTAAATCCACGATGCCTATGAGATAAAAAAATACGCCTCATTAAAAACAAGCACGCCGGAGATGGTTGCAGCATCGCCGGCGCTTTCGGTCACCCCGCCTGCGGCGGGATTCCATAGTTTTTGCCCTTTTTAGAAAACAAAAACAAGTCAATTTATGAATAAACCCAAACTGAATCAAGGAACGCTCTTGTTTCTCATGAGAATTACATTGTTTCATATTATTCTGACTTCCCTTTCGATAGCATTTGCTAACGCCGTGGATACAATGGGTCAGGAAATATTAAACCGAAAGGTCACTATCGACATCGAAAGTGAGGAGTTTCACAAGGCACTACTGTTGATTGGCGAACAGACGAAGGTAAAATTCGCTTATAGTCCTGAATTAATAGAAGGCCAAAAGAAGGTAACTCTTCATTTAAAGGAAGCCAAGCTTGCTGAGGTGTTGAACAGCTTGCTGGGTACTGAAATCAATTATAAAGTCGTCGGAAAGCGGATCGTGCTAAGGCCAGTTGCGCCGCCGCTTGACGAGGAAGAAGAAGAAAGCCCAACATTTGTCCCTGTTGTAGATATATCAGGCACGGTTAGCGACCCAAATGGAGCCCCAATGCCGGGGGTATCGATCGTGGTGAAGGGCACCAACAATGGAACAACCACCGATACAAATGGAAAATATGCGCTTTCTGTAACTGGTGCAGACGATGTTTTGGTGTTTTCGTTTATCGGTTATGCTACTCAGGAGGTTGCAGTGGGTAACAGGAGCGTAATCGACGTAACCTTAGCGGAGGACGCTACGCAATTGAGTGAAGTGGTTGTAACCGCGCTAGGTATTCCGCGTGAAACCAAGACGCTAGTTTACGCAACCCAACAAGTTAAGCCTGCACAGCTAACGGAGGTAAGGGATGCAAACAATGTTTTAAATTCTTTGCAGGGTAAGGTCGCCAATGCAGTCATCACGCAAGGTTCTGGTGGACCAGGCAGTGGAGCGAGGATCGTACTGCGTGGTAATCGTTCGATACAGGGAAGTAATAATGCGTTGATCGTTGTAGACGGCGTTCCCATTACCAATGGAACTAACAGTACAATTACCAGCGACTTTGGAGGTTTGCAAGGAACGGATGGAGCATCTAACATTAACCCCGATGATATTGAATCCATGACGATCTTACGAGGTGCTTCCGCAGCAGCACTTTATGGTAGTCAGGCTGGGAACGGTGTAATCCTCATCACAACCAAAAAAGGAGCAAAGGACCGAATTTCTGTGACGATAAATTCTGGTGTGGTTTCTGAAAAGCCTTTTGTACTTCCCGATTTTCAGAATACGTATGGCCAGGGAAATTCGGGTGTGCTCATTGGAAATTCAGGTGAAAGCTGGGGCGCGAAAATGGAAGGTCAATCATTTACTGCTTATAACGGTGAGCAACGTTCTTATTCAGCACAAGAAGATAATGTTAAGGACTTTTTCCGGACTGGCGTAAGTTGGAATAACTCGATCGGTGTATCTGGAGGTTCAGAGAAAATGCAAACCTATTTGTCATACACGAATAATAATGTAAAAGGTATTTTACCCAGAAATGATCTCGACCGCCATACATTTAACTTGAGGTTATCAAACCAGATCGGCAAGAAGTTTTCAACGGATGCCAAGGTTACTTACATCAGGCAGAATATTGATAGTAAATATGAAACCGGTGAATCTGCTCTCAGCCCTCCTACAGCTATTTACCAGATTCCGCGGAATGT
>JAICGJ010000196.1 GCA_025923195.1 Chryseolinea sp. | reverse complement strand
CGTATATACGTTCCGATAGCTTCATCATTCACAGAATCCATTACCGTCCGGAACCCGGCGAGATAAGCAACAGGCACCAAGGCCGTATGTGCGCCGTTAAGGATCCTGACCTTTCGTGTGCGGTAAGGCGTAAGATCTGCTACAAACTTCACATCCATCCCAGCTTGATCGGCCGGGAAGTGCTTTCGGATCTCAGCAGGACCTTCAATAACCCAAAGGTGAAACGGTTCAGCCTGTACCACTAAGTTATCCTCGTAACCGATTGACTCCTGAATTTCCGCTATAGTTTCTCTCGGAAATCCTGGTACAATGCGGTCCACAAGCGTGTTGCAAAAAACATTTGCCGATGTTACCCATTCTGCAAAACCCGATGGGAGCTTCCAATATTCGGCATACTTGAGAATTGTCTCCTTTAGTTGATCGCCATTTTTTTCAATCAGTTCGCAAGGAAGAAAGTACAAACCTTTTGTACGGTCGCCATTAAAGAACTGAAAACGGTGATACAACAACTGTGTGACTTTACCAGGAAAACTCTGCGAAAGGAGTAAAGGTTGAGCATCCGCCGGATCGAATGCAATTCCCGCTTCCGTGGTATTGGAGACGAGAAATTTCAGATCGGGATTTTCGCCCGTCGCCAAAAAGGCGTTGAAGTCATGATAAGGATTAATTGCATTTGCCACACACGTCACCAACCGGATATCGGAAGATACCTGCCCATGCTGTAAACCTTTTAGCATTACATGAAATAATCCATCCTGTGTTTTTAGAACCTCTGCCATTCCCTTTTCCAGGGGCTGAATAATTTCAACAGCACCATTGAAGTCCGTTTTTTCATTCAGGATGTCAACCATCCAATCTACAAAAGCACGTAGAAAATTCCCTTCGCCAAATTGAAGGACTTTCACTGGATGTGTACGTGGAACGTTGGCAGTTTTACGATTGAGTTTTTGGAGCATGACCTATTTCTTGCGGAGGGATGATTGCCGGATTATCAGCTCGGGTTTTAATACAACTTTTTGCGGAATGAATTTCTTTTCCTCGTCTGTCACTTCCTCCAAAAAGATTTCAGCCGCCGCATTACCCATTCTGAGGTTATGCTGATCAACCGTCGAAAGCGCAGGCTCTGAAAAGGAAGTAAAAGGCTCATTGGTAAATCCGACCAACGCAATTTCTTGTGGTACTTTGATGCCCTTTTCCTTTAACACCTGCAGGGCTCCCATAATGCCATAGGCGCTGGAGGAAAAAACCGCATCCGGCGGCCGAGGCAATGAGAGAAGCTTAAGCATACTGATGCGGCCATCTTCCAACTGCAAGTTACTTTCAACAACCAGCGACTCGTCATACTCGAGGCCATTTGCTTCCAAAGCTTCCCGGTAACCGCGCAGCCGCTCTTTAAAAATGCTTATCTTCAGTGTATTTGTAAAGTGCGCGATCCGCTTGCAGCCTTGTTCAATCAGGTGTTCAGTGGCTTTGTAGGCTCCCAGGAAATCGTCAATGACTACCTGACTTACTTCCAGGTTATCGTTTGAACGATCAAAGAGTATCATTGGAATCCCTTTTTCTTTCACTTTCAAAAAGTGTTCAAAATCCTTCGTTTCCTTAGCATATGATGCGATAATACCGTCAACGCGCGCATTTAACAGCGCCTCTACCGTTGCGACTTCTTTCTCATAATTATCATAGGTTTGACATATCATCACATTGTAACGGGAAGCATTTGCAATTTCCTCAATTCCCCGCACGATAGACGCAAAAAAATTGCGATCGACAGTCGGTACTATTATTCCAATAATATTTGTTTTGCCGTTCCGTAGCGCAGCTGCGATATTGTTTGGCTGATAGTTGAGCTTTAATGCCGCCTTCTGCACCGCTTTTTTCGTGGCTTCGCTAATACGGGGATGATCGTTTAAAGCCCGTGAAACCGTCGACGCAGTTATATTTAACTTCTTCGCGATGTCGTGTATGGTGTATTTTTTTTTCATTCCGCGATAAAAGTCGAAGGTTGCAGTTCTATATGTATTAACGGATTGGCTAGGGCATCCATAGTGTTATCTCAGCTCCGTGGGACTTACCGCGTCCATATCGCTATAATCAAGGTTTTCGCCAGCCATTCCCCAAATAAATGAATAGTTAGTGGTGCCCGCTCCACTATGAATAGACCAGGGAGGCGAGATCACTGCCTGGTTATTCTTCACAAATAGATGCCGTGTTTGCTGAGGCTGTCCCATAAAGTGACAAACCACCTGGCCATCGGGAAGGTTGAAGTAGAAGTAGGCCTCCATCCGCCGGTCGTGCACGTGTGGCGGCATCGTATTCCAAACACTGCCTTTTCTGAGTTCGGTCATGCCCATTTGCAACTGACAAGTCTGCACAAGACTGTTGACAATTAATTTTCTTATGGTGCGCTGATTCGATGACTCCAAAGAACCCAACTCGACCGTTTCGGCTTCCTGTATGGTGATTTGTTTTGTCGGATATTCGGCATGAGCCGGCGCTGAGTTAATATAGAACAGGGGTGCGTCGGAAGTGCTGGATGAGAAAATTACTTCCTGAACCCCCTTTCCAATGTATAGAGCATCTTTTGCTTCTAATGTGAATGTAGTCCCATTGACAGTGACTGAACCAGTAGCGCCAACGTTGATTATCCCAATTTCGCGACGCTGAAGAAAGAAGTCAGACTTCAAGAAATCATAAGTTACCAGCTTCACTGATTTCGTTACGGGCTTAACACCCCCTATGATAAGTCTGTCGTAGTGTGAATACACCACGTTAACCTTGTCGTCTTGAAAAATATTCTCAACCAGAAAAGCTTCGCGAAGTTGCTCTGTTTGAAACGAGCGATATGCGTCAGGATGGATAGCGTACCGTGATGCGCTCATTGTTGCGTAATCGTTTGCGCAATATAATAGAAAATAGCTTATGCAATTATCAAAATTCTATTGTCACTAAATATGAATTTGCCTTCGTTCTTAAGGTAACGATTTGAATTACAGATACATGCAAAGAAATAAACGGAATCCTTCCATTTTAGCCGGAAGGGCTCTAAAAAATGCAATCGATTGCACGATTTGGGGCGGCTGTCAGTTGGACAAGGAATTTGCTAAGTTGGGAAATAATTAAGGTGTTATGCCAATTCTTAAAGCAACGGGCGCGATTATCACAAATGTTAAGCCTGGTGTTCAACGCAGGCTCATCCATACCGATAATGCTATGATGGCAATTATTGACTTCACCAACGGTCCGTGGAAACAGCCGGACCCACCGCATAGTCACATACACGAGCAAATCACGTACGTCGTTGATGGCGAGATAGTCTTTTTTTGTCAGGGTGAACAAGAGCAACGACTAAAAGCCGGTGACATGTTTTCTGTCCCTTCGGGGAGGGAGCATACCATCCAACTGCTGACTCCAACGGCGAGACTAGTCGACTGCTTCACTCCACTTCGTGAAGATTTTCTATAGACTATAGTACACGTGTACTCGTTATCACAACGAGACGCCGCGCTTCCAGGGTATAAAGTCGTCTTGATTGAGCTGAACAGCCTTAGGCTTTGCTTTCCCGCTGGCCACGTCGATGATATAATCAAGGATTTCCTCTCCCATTTTTTCAATGCTCTTTTCCCCAGTGATGACCGGGCCGCAGTCTATATCAATAATGTCGGGCATCTTCTGAGCAAGTTTTGTATTGGAAGATAACTTTATCACAGGTGCGATAGGGTTTCCAGTGGGTGTGCCGAGTCCCGTTGTAAACAACATGATATTGGCGCCTGAACCCGCCATAGCTGTAGTACTTTCTACATCATTTCCTGGCGTGCACAGCAAGGTAAGCCCGGGCCGTCTCACACATTCGGTGTAGTCAAGGACATCCATAACCGGCGAGGTTCCACCTTTCTTTGCTGCGCCGGCCGATTTCATGGCATCCGTAATTAGTCCGTCTTTGATATTTCCAGGTGATGGGTTCATATCAAAACCGGAGCCAACGGATTCGGCTGCACGCGCGTAAGCCCGCATAAGATGTGCAAACCGGTTAGCCGTTTCTTGATCAACGCATCTGTTTAGAAGTTCCTGTTCAACACCGCATAGCTCAGGAAACTCTGAAAGAATTGAAGCACCGCCAAGCGCTGCTAACAAGTCTGACGTATGACCGATAGCAGGATTGGCCGAGATACCCGAAAAACCATCCGAACCGCCACACTCCAATCCGACGACCAGCTTAGTAAGTGGTGCGGGTTTTCTTTCTTGTTTGTTCAATTCAATTAAACCTGCGAATGTCTGTCGAATGGCATTTGAGAGCAAATCCTGCTCAGTGCCTTCCTTCTGTTGCTCTAGTATTACGAGTGGCTTCGAGAATCCGGGATTTATTGCCTGTAGCTTCTGCTTGAGAAGATCAACTTGCGCATTCTGACAGCCCAGACTTAAGACAGTTGCACCTCCCACGTTCGGATTATTAATATAGCCGGCAAGCAATGCGCACAGGGCTTCGGAATCCTGTCGAGTGCCACCACATCCGCCTTCATGTGTCAGAAATTTAATGCCATCAACATTTTCAAACAGCTTAGTTCTAGATCCATTGAGGTTGCTGTTCAATGTTACAGATTGAATTTTGTCCAATTTCCCTTCGCGATAATGCTTGACAAGCTCATGCACATAACTCTTGTAGACGTCATCTTTACCAAAGCCCAACTCCTCTTCAAATGCCTGTCTGATGACATTGACGTTTCTGTTTTCACAAAAGACCAAAGGGATTACTATCCAATAGTTGGCCGTACCTACCTGTCCGTCGGCGCGATGATACCCCAAGAAAGTCTTTTCTTTCCATTTGGTGACATCGGGTCCTGTCCAGCTGAATGTTTGTGTCTTTCCCACAAACGAGGAAGACTTATGTTTGACATTATGCGTACTGATCACGCCACCTTGAGGAATTGCCTTTAGAGCTTTTCCCACGAGACAGCCATACATTGTAATTTCATCTTCTGGCAATAACGATTTTTCGACGAACTTATGTTTTGCCTGGACGTCGCCTGGAAGTGTAATCGATATTCCGTCAGAGGAAATTTTTTCGCCAGCCTTAAGATCTGTTAAAGCTACATAAACATTATCGGCCGGATGAATTTTTAAGAACTTGGTTGACATATGGATAAATCTGTTATCTTGCGCAATCGATTGCGCAAGATATATTTTAATTTTACTAATTTGAAATTTCAAACATTAGAAAGGGGCAATTTCACACAAAGAATGTCATTCACCAAGCAGCAAGTTACTTTTCAAATGAGTCAAATAGGGGTGGTGCCGGTCTTTTATCATCCTGATGTTGATGTACTGATGCATGTAGTCGAAATATCCTATAAAAGTGGCTTGCGCGTTTTCGAATTTATGCATCAACGCGATAACAAAGGACCCAGACTTTTTCATTACATCAGCGAAAGATCACACAACTATCCGGACATTATCCTGGGGGCAGGCACTGTCCTTGACGATACCATGACTGAACGGTATATCGACGCAGGTGCTCAATTTATCGCATCGCCATTTCTACGGCCTGAAATGGCCCGCGTTTGCCATCAACAGGACATTTTATGGATGCCAGGTTGTACCACCACTTCAGATATTAGTTGGGCAAAATCACTGGGAGCGAGTATAATTGGAGTATTGCCAGGGAATATTCTTGGACCAGAATTTATACAATCGGTGAAAAAGGAATATCCAGATCTTGAATTTATACCGTCTGGCATCCTGGATCTCCATCCGCCAGCGCTTTCGAAGTGGTTCGAAGCAGGCTCACTGTGCATAAAACTAGGCGCACCACTCTTTCCCAAGGACGCGATTGCACTTAAAGACTGGAAAATGGTCGAAAAAAATGTCGTTGAGCAGTTAAGCAATATCTCAAAGATAAAAGCATCACTCAAATCTTTTAATCCCCACTAGCCCGTAAGATGAATCCAATAAAAACCGCTTTGTTGTCTTATGGGATGTCGGGTGAAATCTTTCATGCTCCACTGTTGAAAGTGGATCCCGGTTTTACATTGACATCAATAGTGCAACGAAATTCCGATAAGGCCAAACTCCGTTACCCAGATGTGAAGATAGCGCGCCGAGTAGACGACGTGATCGAAGATGAGACTATCGAATTGGTTATAATCAACACACCGAATGAATCGCATTTTGAATATGCATCGCAGGCAATTGAGGCCGGCAAGCATGTTGTTGTTGAGAAGCCATTTACCGTGACCGTTGACGAAGCGGATAAACTTATTGCTCTGGCAAAAAAGAAAGACACGCTTCTCACCGTATTTCAGAATAGGCGATGGGATGGCGACTTCATGACCGTAAAAAAAATTATAGAAAATCGATCGGTAGGGAAGCTGGTGGAATTTGAACTGCACTACGATCGGTATCGAAACTATATCGAAGCGAATACCTGGAAGGAAGAAGAAGGCCGCGGCTCAGGAATACTCTATAATCTGGGTTCGCATATGCTTGATCAGGTGCTGTCGCTGTTTGGAATGCCAAAGCAAGTGGATGCGCGCCTTGGGATCCAACGTCCAAATGGCAAGGTGCAAGACTTTTATGATATCAGAATGCAGTACCGCGACTTTCACGCGATCGTTAAGTCAAGTTATTTGGTTCGCGAGCCAACGCCTCGCTATATTCTTCACGGTACCGAGGGTTCGTTTATAAAATATGGGATCGATCCGCAGGAACAGGCCTTAAAAGATGGAAAGATTCCGGGCGCACCTGGTTGGGGCGTCGAGGGAAAGGAGTATTGGGGCAAGTTGAACACAACCATTGACGGACTGCACTATGAAGGACTTCTCGAAACGTTTGCGGGTAATTATTCGCATTTTTATAAAAGCCTGCACGATAGTATTCGAAACGGCGTCCCCGTAGCAGTCAAGCCAGAAGAATCCAGGGATGTAATAAAGATTATCGAAGCATGTTACGAAAGCAATAGGTTGCAGAAAGTGGTTAAGGTTTAAATCATAATATATGTCGTATTTGGATTCACTATTCAGTCTGAATAACAAGGTAGCAGTCGTGACGGGCGGCACTGGCGTGCTGGGTAGTTCGATGGTGCGAGCGCTGGCCCAGGCGGGAGCAAAAGTCGCCATTGTCGGAAGACGAAAGGATGTTGCAGATGAATTGGCTGCGCAGATTGACCGTGAGGGAGGAACCGCCATCGGAGTCTCGGCAGACGTCCTTAATGCGCAACAGCTGTCTCAGGCAAAAAAAGTGATCCTCGATAAATTTGGTGCTATCAATATACTGGTCAACGGAGCCGGGGGAAACATGCCCGGTGCGACTATCCCAACCGATAGGACGTTCCTTGATCTTAAGGTTGAGGAATTCCAGAAAGTTGTAGAGCTTAACCTCACGGGTTCTGTTCTTCCTTCTCAAATATTGGCTGAACCGATCATGGCCGCCCGGAGCGGATGTATCATTAATATTTCGTCTATGGCCGCATACCTGCCTATCACGCGCGTAGTTGGATATTCCGCGGCAAAAGCTGCGATCAGCAACTTTACGCAATGGATGGCAGTCGAGATGGCAAAAAAATTCGGGGAAGGAATCCGGGTAAACGCAATCGCGCCCGGATTCTTTTTAACCGAACAAAACCGAACCCTGCTTACGAACAGCGACGGAGGATTGACGGAACGAGGTCAATCGGTTATCAATCATACTCCGTTCGGGCGCTTTGGTAAGCCGGATGAATTGGCAAGCACACTTATTTGGTTGTGCTCTGATGGCGCTAAGTTTGTGTCAGGTGTAGTTGTAGCCGTGGATGGTGGATTCAGTTCTTTTGCAGGAGTTTAAAAGTGAAAAGTGATAAGTGAAAAGTGAAAGCTTATACAAATCAATTTCTGGGCGCAACCTAAACACTTAAATACCTAAACACCTAAACACCTAAATACTTAAACACGTGAAAAGAGTCATCACTTTTGGTGAAATCATGATGAGGTTGTCAACCCCTGGCTTTGCACGGTTCACCCAAGTTGATAGTCTGAACGTGTTGTATGCAGGATCGGAAGCGAACGTAGCCTCTTCACTAAGTCTTTTCGGATTTTCTGCTGCCCACGTTACAAGGTTTCCAAACAATGATCTCGGTAGGGCGGCAACGCAGACGCTGCAGCGTTATGGTGTAGATACGCAGTATATAATTTATGGAGATGAAAGAATAGGCGTGTATTTTCTCGAGAATGGAGCGATGCAACGTGCCTCCAGAATAATATACGATCGCTTTAATTCTGCGTTCGCGCACATTAAACCGGGCATGCTGGATTGGGACTCGATCTTAAAGGACGCATCCTGGTTTCATTGGACTGGCATAACGCCGGCGATATCGCAAGGTGCTGCCGATGTTTGTTATGAAGCCATTCAGGCTGCGAGGAAAAATAACATTACCGTTTCAGGTGATATAAACTACCGCCGGAATCTATGGCAGTACGGAAAGACCGCTCGTGAAATAATGCCTGCATTAATTGAATCTACTGACGTTATTGTTGCTGGTATAACCGATATGGAGAACTGCGTAGGAATCTCAGGGGATACTTTTGAGATGGCATGCGCTTCCCTAAAAAGGACATATCCGAATGCAAAGAAAATATTAACCACTGAACGCATCTCAGTTAGCTCGTCACATAATAAACTGACGGGATTTTTGTGGAATGGAAGACAGTTAGCACGTTCGCGAGAATATGATCTTACACATATCGTCGACCGGGTGGGAGCGGGTGATGCCTTTATGGCCGGATCTATTTATGCCACCCTTAGTGGCATGAATGATCAGTCGGTTATTGATTTTGCTACCGCTGCAGGTGCCTTTAAACATTCAATTGAGGGCGATGTGAATGTGGCATCAGTCGAGGAAATTGAATCGTTGGTCAAAGGCGAGAACATCGGAAAACTTTTGCGCTGACAACATGCAGTTTACAAATAAGGACATAGTTGCAAAGATTAAAGAATTGGGGCTAGTGCCGCTTTTTACGCACGATGATGTTGCAATAGCAAAAAACGTAATTGAGGCTGCTTATCGTGGAGGCGTCCGCGTTTTTGAGTTCACCAACCGCAGAAAGAATTCTTTTGAAGTATTTGTGGCGATGTTGGATTACTGTAAGAAATTTCCAGATCTGATGCTGGGGATCGGCACCGTGATGGATGCAGCAACAACACAGCGGTTCATCGACGCTGGTGCTCACTTTATCATCTCGCCTATTCTTAAGTTGGAAATGGCAGAGGTCTGTAACCGAAATAATATTTTATGGATGCCAGGTTGTGCGACCTTAACGGAGATCGTTACGGCAAGGGATCATGGTGCTGAAGTTATCAAGGTGTTCCCAGGTTCCGTGCTAGGGCCTGGTTTCGTTTCCTCGATCATGCCCGTAGTACCTGGCTTACAATTGATGATTACAGGTGGTGTGGAGCCTAATGAAAAAAATCTGACGGCCTGGTTTAAGGCAGGAGCTATGAGCGTTGGAATGGGCTCACAATTATTTACAAAGGATATATTGGACAACCAAGATTGGAAAGGGTTAGAGGAAAGCGTTCGGAGTATCCTGCAAATCATTAAGGACGTTCGAAAATAATTAAAGGCAGCTTGCCCCAATAAGAATGACAACTAACCCCAGAATAGTGGAAAACCTAAACACCGTAAACCAAGCCGTTGGTAAATATCGATGGACTATTTGTGCCCTCGTATTCTTTGCCACAACGGTAAATTATATCGACCGTCAGGTGATTAGCTTGCTAAAGTCAGATCTGACGACTGAATTCAATTGGAACGACGGGGATTATGCCAATATCGAAATTGCATTTAAGGTAGCCTATGCGTTAGGCATGATTATTTCTGGCCGCGTTATTGATAAAATAGGGACAAAAATGGGCTACTTTTTGGCAACCTTTTTATGGAGCATTGCGGCTGTCGGACATGCGCTTGTCACCAATACCCTAGGTTTTATAGTCGCCCGCAGCGCTCTGGGAATCACTGAATCAGCCAATTTTCCTGCCGCTATTAAGACTGTTGCGGAATGGTTTCCAAAAAAAGAACGGGCGCTTGCAACGGGCATTTTTAATTCTGGAACGAACATTGGCGCAGTATTGGCACCGTTGACAGTTCCGTATATCACCGTGGCATGGGGATGGAAATGGGCTTTCGTTATAACTGGTTCAATCGGGTTTATCTGGGTTGTACTATGGCTGATGTATTACGAAATACCGTCAAAGCATAAAAAACTTTTGAAACCGGAGTTTGACTACATACACAGCGATGTGGAAGATGTAGCGGTGGATCCAAAGAAGGAAGAAAAAGTATCATGGATACCGTTATTAGGGTTTAAACAGACCTGGGCGTTTGTGATGGGGAAATTTTTGACCGACCCAATCTGGTGGTTCTACTTGTTTTGGCTGCCTGATTTCCTGGAAAGCGAGTATGGTATTAAGGGAACAGAACTAGCTATTCCTGTAGCCACAGTATATATCCTTTCTACCCTGGGGAGCATTGGCGGCGGTTGGCTACCGATGTATCTGATTAGAAATAATTGGCCTGCTTTTAAAGCCAGGAAGACTTCGATGCTAATTTATGCTTTTATGGTGACCCCGATTGTATTTGCACAGATAATGGGAGGCATCAATGTATGGCTGGCCGTGCTGGTTATTGGATGGGCGGCAGCTGCGCATCAAGCATGGAGTGCTAATATTTTCACTACGGTTTCAGACATGTTTCCAAAAAAGGCAGTGGGTTCGGTTACTGGCATCGGCGGGATGTTTGGTTCTCTAGGGGGAATATTTCTCTCTCTCTTTGTCCAAAAGAGCCTATTTGTCCATTATCGTTCTATCGGCGAGATCGAGACCGCCTATTATATTATGTTCATTATCTGTGGGGCTGCCTACCTGCTGGCTTGGCTCACATTGCACATACTTGCGCCT
>JAICGJ010000195.1 GCA_025923195.1 Chryseolinea sp. | reverse complement strand
TCTTATTGGGATACTCTGCGTTAAAACCGGATCCCTCGGGTACCTGCAGGCTGTCCGAAAGATCGTGCATTTAAATTAGTGCTTCGGTTATCAACTGTTTCATCGCAGAGTATCTTTATGAGGATCTCATGTTTTTGGAGTAAGAACCCAGTAAAGGTGTTCAATTCTATTGGGGACTTAGCGAATTCACTTTTCCGCTCTTTGAATGAACCAGTATCTAGTTCTAATAGTGTTATATAGAAGACGCTCAAGGCGAATCCGGCAGGTGGCGTAAATCGAGAGCTGAAGGTCAATGAAATATTAGTTTTCCATTATCGGTGCAGGCCCTTCGATACTCGACATTCGGTGTGGGCGATTCTACGTGTGAGTCGAAGTCGGATTTCCCTGGATCTGGCAAAAAGAATTGGATCCCATAAGTTTCTGGCAAAACAGCCGTTATTAAAGGTCTGCCTGAATCGCCATTTCCGCGATTCCTCATATCCCTTATGCAAACCATGTAGATAGTCCTCGCATGTCCGGACTTGCAAATTCGGCCAAGTAACGCGTTCGGATTGGCAAAACCGAACCGTTTTGCATATCCGGCCCTCCAAAATCAACCGTAAAGGCTCTCAACAAATTTCCCCGGGACAAAACTGAAATCAAACTCTAACCATGTTTTCAAGTATGAGAAAATTAATAACACCAATTATCCTTTGCATCTTATTCCTTCCTCCGGTCAGGATCGTCGCGCAACCATATTCTCTTGATGAGTGCATTCAGATCGCGATTGAAAATAACCACCAGCTATTGAATAGCCAGCTCGACGTAAAGGCCGCCGACTATTCTATCAAGGAAGTTAAAAGTCAGTTGTTGCCGACGGTCGATATCACTGGTCAGCTATTGTATTACAAGGATTTACCTTCTCAGTATGCACCGGCCAACGCATTTGGAGGCCCAGAAGGTGAGTACAACAAAATTACGATGAATACGAAGCAAACCACTTCTGGTGCGCTTAAGGTAAGCACAAATCTGTACAACCAGTCTGTGTTTGTCGGATTGAAAGCGGCTCGCGTAATGAAAGAAACGTCCCTGTTGCAGGAAGGTCTTACACGGGAAGATCTGATCTACAACGTTAGCGCCACATATTACAGCATTCAGGTGTATAATGATAACCTGCGAAGACTGGAAGACAACATATCGAACCTCGAAAAGACTGTTGATATCAACAAGATCCTAAAGGACAACGAGCTGGTAGCCGACAACATCCATAACCGGATGCTGATCAACCTGGAAAACCTCCGGAACCAATATGAAAATCAGAAACTGTTGCTTGACAACAACTTGACCTTGCTGAAAAATCTGATGAACGTTGACCTAGACGCTCAGATAGCAGTTGCCGAATTTCAATATGACGCGAATTTTTTTGAACCGGAAGAAGGCGACATTAACAAGCGTTCGGATATACGGCTTCAGACTGCCCAGTTGAAACTCTCTCAGTACGAGAGGAAGAGCATTGTGGCTCAATATTATCCTGTGCTGACCAACAGTTTTACCTATGGCTATACTGGTTACTACAATGAATTCGATCCCTTTAGACAAATTAATAATGACTGGATAAAAAGTAGCTATGTTTCACTTAGCATTAAAATTCCAGTATTCGACGGATTCCGCAAGCAAAATCAGATCAGGCAAAAGGAAGTAGCAATTCAGAAGAACCTCAATACATTATCTCAGTTGAAATTGAGCGCGAGCAAGGAGGTCGAAGATGCAACGAGAAATTATGCGACAAACAAGAACCTGGTGCTAAGCAATAAGAGGAGTCTGGATCTAGCTGAACAGTTGTTTGCAAGTTCGCAAAGCGAGTATGAAAGCGGTGTTACTTCGCTCACCGAGTTTTTGAATGCGCAGAATGACCTTTCCAACGCCCGCACAAACTACAGCGCTGCTTTGCTGAACCTGAAACTTGCTGAGCTTTCACTGAAGAGAGCAAATGGCACATTAGTCAACAATATTTAAAAAACATAAAAACTATTCCCCGACATGAAGACGAAAATTATTGTAATGAGTGTTGTTACGGTCCTGATAGTGGCTGTGACGTTTAAGTTGAAAAGTAATAAGCACACGGTAGAGGCAAATGTCTTTAGACCGGATCCTGACAGAAAGGTTCTTGTTCAGACGCGCGACGTAGAATCCATCTACCTTCAGAGAATGCATAACTACACAGGTACATTTGCTCCCTATCGGGAGGTCATGCTCACTCCACAGATTGCTGGCGAAGCCGATGGAATTTATTTCGACGAAGGCGATTTTGTGAATGCAGGAAAATTATTGCTGCAGGTTGACGACGATTTGTTGCAGGCACAATACGCAGCGGCCGACGCAAACTACAGAAATGCAAAAAGAAATCTGGAGCGCTATCAAAGCGCATCGCTTAGCGGAGGCGTTAGTCAGCTTCAACTCGATAACTTCCGGTTGAGTTTTGAAACAGCCGATGCGCAAAGAAGGCAACTCTCCAAGCAGATAGAATTGTGCAGGATAGCGGCGCCCTTCTCCGGAATTATTACTCTCCGCAATGTTGAGCCAGGATCAGTTGTAGGTTCAGGTGCCGTCGCAAGGCTAAGTGATCTTGCAAAGTTAAAGTTAGAAGTATCAGTACCTGAAAAGGAGATAGTGTTCTTTAAAGAAGGTGAGCATGCAGCTATAAAAACTGACGTCTATCCCGACCGAATGCTCCAGGGAAAGATTGATTACGTCGCAGATCGCGGCGATGATTCGCACAACTATGTTGTCAGAATGGTCATTGACAATGCAGATCCTCAAGTTGTGCTGAAGGCAGGTATGTATGGTACCGCTATCGTTAATCAAGACTCTGGACTTGAATCATTGGTAATACCACGGGCCGCGCTCTTGGGATCGGCAAAAAAACCTCAGGTGTTTGTCATAGAAAGTGACAAGGCGCGACTAAAAAATATTCAAACCGGACGCACAACCAATGAATATGTGGAGATCCTACAAGGCTTAGAAAAAGACGAAAAGGTTGTGATCGGCGGCCACATTAATCTTGGCGATGGCTCCAATGTGCAAATTGTGAAGAACAACATCTAATGAGAACACCCTATGAACTTAACTGAAATATCAATCAAAAGACCATCCATTATTATTGTGATATTTACAATACTCATGCTTGGAGGAGCGTATTGCTATACAACACTTCGATATGAACTGTTGCCGCCCATGGAAGTTCCAACGCTGGTAATTACGACGAATTATCCTGGCGCTGCCCCTAGTGAGGTAGAACAATCAGTGACCAAAAAAATTGAGGACGTAATTTCCGGCCTTGACGGTGTGAAGAGTGTCTTGTCGCAATCCTATGAAGGGACTTCGGTAATAATCGCAGAGTTTAATATGGGTACAGACACTGATGCCAAACAGCAGGACGCTCAACGTGAGATCAATAACATCTTGAGTACGCTACCCGAAGACGTCGAGTCGCCTTCGATATCCAAGGTGTCACCCAGCGATCAACCTATCATTGAACTAATGGTGGTTTCTGAGATGAGTGCGCACGAAGCATACGATTTAGTTGAGAATGAAATTCTTCCTCTGATTCAACAAATTGAAGGAATAGGAGAGACCCGGTTACTCGGTGGACAGAAGCGTGAGATAAAGGTAAATGTCGACAAGGACAAGCTGAGTTTCCATGGTCTCTCCCTTTCTCAGGTTACACAGGCGATTAATAATGCAAATCTTGATTTTCCTACCGGGAAGGTTAAAGACCGTGATAATCAAATCACGGTGAGGCTGGCTGGCAAATTCAGTTCCACGGCAGAGATCAACGATTTGATCATCACATCACGCAATGAAAGCCCTGTACGTGTCAGTGACATAGCAGACGTTATCGACGGAACCAAAGATCAGGCTTCTATAAGCCGATTCAACGGACAGGAAGGCATTGGCATTAGCATCAAAAAACAAAGCAAGGCAAATGCGGTTGCCATTAGCGAAGAACTTCGGGGCAAAATCAGCTCCGTTGAGGAAAAATATAAATCGAATGGGGTTAAGATTATTATTGCCGACGATACATCTGAATTCACGTTGGAGGCAGCTGATGCGGTTACCCATGATCTCATAATCGCCGTATTTCTGGTTGCCCTTGTAATGCTGCTCTTTCTGCACAGCATCAGGGATTCTCTGATCGTGCTCGTTGCAATTCCCGCATCGTTGCTATCGACATTCATTGCCATGTATCTCTTTGGATACTCTTTGAACCTAATGACGCTGTTAGCCATGTCGCTAGTTATTGGGATACTTGTTGATGACTCCATTGTCGTGCTTGAGAACATACACCGTCACCTCCATATGGGGAAGGATCGAGTTACAGCTACTCTTGACGGAAGAAAGGAAATTGGATTTTCAGCTATGGCCATCACCATGGTAGATGTGGTAGTATTTGCTCCGATTGCCCTAATCGATACAATTATCGGTGATGTGCTTAGACAGTATTCTGTAACGATAGTCGTATCGACCCTGATGAGTTTGTTCGTTTGTTACACCATTACCCCCTGGTTGGCATCGCGTTTTGGAAAAGTCACGCACCTTTCAGCAAGAAATTTGTTCCACCGTCCTTTGATCGCCTTTGAGGCATGGCTGAATAAGCTCACTGCGGTGTACGCAAATCAGCTTCGCTGGACACTCAGGCATAAAGTAATAACAACCGTCACGGTGATTGCAGCTTTTGTTGCTACAGGGTTTATTATGAGCATGGGGATCTTAGGTCAGGAGATGGTTGCATCGGGTGACCGAGGGAAGCTATTGCTGAAGTTAGAATTTGATAAGAGTACGTCGCTCACTGAGAATAATATTCGCACCCTCAGTATCGAGAATTTCTTGATGATTCAACCAGAAGTAAAGACGGTATTCTCTAATGTAGGCGGCGCAAGTTCGTCAGGAGTCATTGCCACGGTAGGAAGTGAAAACAAGTCAGAGCTCACGGTTGGCCTGGTGGACGTGGACAGACGCCAGGTTACGACTGCTGAGTTCATGATACGCATAAGGAAAGATCTGGAAGCTAAATATCCAGGCCTTGAAGTGAATTCTACCGTGATAGGGATCACCGAATCGGAGGAACCCATACAGATCGTGCTGAATAGTGAGAACAGCGACGATCTGAAGAGGGCTACTCATCAATTGGAGAGAATTGTAAAAAGTATTCCCGGTGCAAATGATGTCACCGTGAGCGTCGAGGACGGAAATCCCGAGCTTACAATTTCCCTGGACCGGGAAAAAATGGCAAAGTTGGGTTTGAGCGTCGGCGACGTGGGCTTAACTCTTCAAAATGCCTATTCAGGAAATACGGATGCCAAGTATCGCGTTAGCAACAATGAATACGATATCAACGTGCGACTTGATGAATTCGACCGGAGCAATCCTACGGATGTGGAAGATGTGACTTTCGTGAATAACAAAGGGGAACTGATAAGCCTTGCACAGTTCGCTTCCATAAGCCAGGGTAGTGGTCCTTCTATGTTGGAGCGCAAGAATCGGATGACATCCGTAACCATAAAAAGCAACGTGCTAGGAATTACGTCAGGCACGCTTGCAAAGAATATAGATAAAGCAGTCGCACTTGACCCGCTGCCCTCAACGGTTGACATGAAATGGACGGGTGATATTGAGCGTCAAGGTGATTCGTTCGAAGCGTTAGGCCTTGCACTGGGCGCGGCTATCCTGCTAGTATACCTGGTAATGGTCGTTCTTTACGATAGCTTCGTCTATCCGTTCGTAGTGTTGTTTTCTGTTCCAGTCGCCTTGATAGGAGCACTAATTGCACTTAACCTTGCCATGAGTACGTTAAGTATTTTCACAATGCTGGGGATCATCATGCTGATAGGGCTGGTGTTGAAGAATGGAATCTTAATAGTGGACTTTACGAATCAGCGAAAACTAGATGGATTGAACACGTTTAATGCGCTCATCGAGGCCGGGGAGGCCCGGCTGCGACCGATCCTCATGACGACGATCGCTATGGTCATCGGGATGCTTCCGATCGCCTTAGCAGAAGGGGCTGGATCAGAGTGGAAAAACGGGTTGGCGATTGTGATGATTGGTGGATTGCTCTCTTCGCTGATGCTTACCGTGTTCGTTGTGCCAATGGTGTACTATATAGTTGACATAACTAAAGAAAAATTAGCGAACGGTTTTGGAGGAAAAAAAGCACTAATGCAAGATCATATTGATTTCGCCCCGGTACACGTTCGGGTCCAGAGAAAATAAATAATGACGAGAAAAAAAAAGCGCAAGTCGGAATATCCGTTTTGCGCTTTCTTCTTGCTTTTTATTTCATCGGCGGGATAAATAATTCAGATTCCTGTCGCAGGCAAAATGTAATTTTCCATCATGTCAAATGCGTACTTCTTCTCATCCATGATCCAATTGCTTGCAGTCATGCAAACGACCAGTTTCCTGGTTGGTACTACAAAGATGTACTGACCGCCATAGCCCCATGCATAAAAGCAATCCAACACTTGGCCATTCACGTTAAACTGCTTCGTCCACCAAAAATACCCATAGCCCTCCCGGTCACCAATCTTTACATGTGTTGAAGTCGATTCTCCTACCCAGTTAGAAGGAATGATTGATTTTCCGTTCCACACGCCGTTGTTAAGGTAGAGCATACCGAGTTTCAACATGCTGCGCGGTGTCATACCTATGTCGCCAATTACCCCAAAATTCTCCTTACCCAAGTTGACTTCAGTAATTCCTAATGGGTCTAGTAGTCTTTGCCTGAGTTCTTTAGCATTGCGCATCGACTTTGATTCCCTGAGCACCATGTTGGCCATGAGATGGTTCATCGAATTGTAGGCGAAATGACCTTCGCCCGGTTTTGCCCTGGCTCGTGATAACACGCACTCAAACGGATCTGGCGCCTTACCACATTCATTTGCGGTGTTTCGCCCGTCGTAATAATCAAATTCCAGTTCATTCCATTCCAGTCCGGTCGTCATACTCAGAAGGTCGCGAATAGTGATGCTGCGATTTTGCGCATTACACGCTTTCTCTTTATTGTTCTTCAGGTATTTGCAAATCGATTCATCCAGATTTTTTATTTCTCCTTTTGAAAGCGATATACCGATCAATGCGCTGGTGAAACTTTTTGTTACCGACTGCGTCAGCCAGAGATCATCGGCTTTCCATCCGTAGAAATAATCCTCATAAAAGAGGCAGCCGTCTTTTGAGATAAGCAACGAATGTATATTGGGAAATTTCTCGTCCATGATGGAGCGACTAAGGCTGTCCAGCAGTACCGGGTTCATAGAATCAGACAGCGCACAAGTTTGCAATCCGTCGTCTTCTTGGCGCGGACGTTGCCAGGTCAACATTTTGCTGGTGCGTGGATGCAATCCTGTGAGTGTATCGGCATCTACGGGTACAAAGGTGACATGATGTTTTTTGTGCCCGTCATCGATCCAAAATCCTTGAATTGAGTTAGATGATGATTGATACGCTCCATTAAATTCTGAATAAAAATCTCCGCGCTTGAAGTGCAATGAATCATTCTTGAAATAGAGAGTATCCAATGGAATTTCATTGGCTTTCGGATTGAGAATAAAGAGCTGCGACGAGGTACCTGAGTGCTTAAGGTACAGTCGGTAGGTCATGGGTTTTATTTTCAGGATTCCGAACCAATCTCCGGTCGGTTCTGGACCCTTGAAACCTACAGTACATAGCGCAGTAAGGACGGCTGCAATGACATTTTTAAAAATCATGGCTAATCACTAAAGCAAGTGTCTTGTGGTTGACATTCATCGAAGTTTATAATGAAGTTACACTAAAAATCGTCTTTACTTTGTTAATTTTCGTTAGCATAAGGCAGATGGCAATTACGAACGCTACGATTCTGATCCCTGACATCAGCGGCTTTACTCACTTCATGAGTATGACAGAGTTGGAGCACGGTTCGCATCTTATCAGCGACTTCCTGGAAACGATAATCCAAAACGTTGATGAAAATTTTGAGATATCCGAAATTGAGGGCGATGCCGTTCTACTTTACAAAAAAGGTAACGTTCCATCTAAACAGGAAGTGCTGAATCTATGCATCAAAATGTTTAATGCCTTCCATTACAAGAGAAAGATGATTCAAAAGCTGGCAATCTGTCCGTGCGGCGCTTGCCAATCTCTGATCAATCTCTCTTTAAAATTCATCACACATTATGGCAGCTTGCTGGAAATCAAAGTAGATCGGTTTACCAAGGCGTCGGGGCTGGACATGATCATTGCTCATCGAATCATGAAAAACAGCGTGCCGTCGAATGAGTACATTTTACTCACCGAAAATTTCTTAAAGAAAGTGAATGACGGGCCTGACACGCACGGGCTTTCCTGGCAAAATTCAGCCGACGAATTTCCATTCATAGGCAAGGTGAATTATGAGTTCGCTTTACTGGAGCCTGTGAAAAACTCGATACCTGATCCGCCTATGCCTGACGTTGTGTATGAAGGTGATAACACCCCCTTCCTTGAATTCCAAATTGGGTCCCCTTATAAAGATCTCTTTATTGTGATGATCGATATGGCAAAAAGAGTACATTGGATGCTCGGACTCAAAAATGTGGAACAAGAAAGTGACCACGCCTATGTAGGAAGCATACACTATCTGGCATTTGACGATGCCCGTGTGAAGGTGTCGCCCATTAAGATGGTATTGGATGATAACGAAATACTTTATTCAGAAATGGCTACCGTAGTGGGAATGAATATTACTGTTATTTATGAGTACCGCTTAATTAGTATGCTTGATGGAGCTTGTCTCCTGGCTTGCCGGGTGCTGCCTGAATCCGGAAGGCAGCTATCCGCTGAGTTGTATTCCTTTCTGCATGAGAATCTGAAGGTATCCATTCACAATCTCAAGGCTTACGCGGAAAATGGATTTCGGGCAGTGTTGAAGGAAGAAGTGATTTAAGAAAAGAAAGCTTTACTACAATTCACGAAAATCGGCCGTCAGCACAGGCTTAATATCAAGCAGCAACGTACCATCTAATGCTTCCAAAGGATGCACCTTCAATCGTCCAGGCTCTATAGCGAGAATTTTTACAGTATGAAGTCCGATGGGGTTGGGCCTATCCGGCGAGCGAGTTGAGAATACCCCTACGTGGGCGGCATGTATCTCTCGCCTGGGATAGCATTTCAAGGTTTCCCGGTTGGCCAGGTGAAACCAGGTGAGCAATACTACCGAGTCCCCAACTTTTAGGCCGTCCAGTCCATCAATGAAATTGTTGGATAAATTAAGCCAGGCCTCAGGTGCTCCTTCGGTTCCCTGAAGGGGGCAATCTTCAATTCGCTTTAATGTCGATTGCACCACACCAATTTTTTCCAAGCGGGGGTAAGCCAAATCTTCGTCGGTTTTCATCTTTAGAATTGGTAATACAATTATCGCAATGTATTCAAGCCAGACACTTAAAGTTAATTCGAATTTACATTGAGAACTTGGTAAACTGATATACTAGTGCTTGTACAATTAAGTATTTTACAACATGAAATTTACAATCTTCTTTCTTCTGTTTCTTGGCCCGGGCACACACCTCAGCCTCGCACAATCCGACCCAAAAGCTCATGCGAGGGATATTGCAGTAAAAGTCCTGGTTGACAGCCTGACCAATGCGTTAAATCGCATTTATATTTTTCCCGAGAAATCGATACTGATGGGCGATCACCTGAAGAGTCAGTTTAAGAAAGGTGCTTACAACAAAGACGTAACCGACCCAAAGCTCCTTGCCGAAAAAATTTCAGCGGATATCCAGTCCGTCCACCGTGACGGACATCTCAGGGTTAATTACGATCCAGCTTTTGCTGAACGACTTCGTAAAGCTCCGAGCGAAAGCGGAATGGTTGATAAAGACAGGGAAGTGAGCAAAGCAAAGTCAGAAAACTTTTCTTTTAAGAAACTCGAAATCCTCGACGGCAATATTGGGTATCTCCAATTTTCCGGCTTTATTGGATTCATCGAGGAAGCAAAGCCAACCATCACAGCAGCATTTAGATTTTTGGCGAACACTGAGGCAATCATCATCGACCTGCGGAGAAATGGCGGCGGAAGTCCCTGGATGGTGAAGCAAATTGCAAGCTATTTGTATGCTGAGCGTACGCGGCTGAACGACATTTATGAGCGGAGAAAGAATGAAACAATGGAGTTCTGGGCGGAACCTGAAATTGCTGAAAACATGAAATTGTCCATGCCACTCTATATCTTGACGAGCAACAATACCTTTTCAGCGGCCGAGGATTTTACGTATGCTATGCAGGTGAATAAACGCGCCGTTATTGTTGGGGATACCACTGGCGGCGGTGCGCACCCTACCAGCCCCGTTGACATTGGTCAAGGTTTTGTTGTAAATATTCCATTTGCGCGTTCTATCAACCACATTACAAAGACAGATTGGGAAGGGACTGGCGTTTTACCTGATGTAGCCGTGCAGGCAGACCAGGCGTTGGTAACAGCGCACCACCTTGCACTTGAAGCTTTGATGTCAAAGGCACAATCACCGCAAGAGAAAAAGAGACTTGCATGGTCCATAAATGCATTGAAGGCACACGACTACGACGAGAGCCTGGATATTAGTCAGCTTCATAAATACGCAGGTAACTACGGTAGGTTTAGAGTATCATCAAGAGGGAACCAGTTTTACTTACATGATGATGACGACGGAAGGAGTTTTAATTTGAAGCCAATCTCGGGCAATTTATTCTTAGCCAGCGACTGGCTGCAAGTGGAGTTCCTTCCTGAGAATGAAAAGCTCCCGTCAATTAAGTTTATTGGCAAGGCTGGGTGGGAGGATGTATATACCAAAACGAAATAAGGACGATAGTCGATGCTTGTAGTGCGGCAAGGAAACATGGAGAAAGATTGACTGCAGCCTCATTATCTGCCTAAGTGTTTAGGGCTTATGCGC
>JAICGJ010000194.1 GCA_025923195.1 Chryseolinea sp. | reverse complement strand
GCAGTATCCTGCCGCAAGCGGCTTTCCTTCAAAGTTACCACCACCAAAACATCACCTTCTTATTGCCATACTCTGCGATAATGCAGAGGAGAAATTAAAACAGTCTCTGCGAGGTTCTCCGCGTAATTTTCTCGGTATTCCCTCTGCGGTAAATAAATCTTCACAATTCAAGATAGATTTAAATCCTAAGTGAGAGACGTTGCCTGCGGTAAAAAACAATTATTTCGAAAAACACTTGTGCAACCAAACGATTGCATATACATTTGCAACCATTCAGTTGAAACAAAACCTTAACAAAATGAGACGAGATGTTTTTCAAGCTATAGCCGATCCGACAAGAAGGGAAATAATCAATCTGCTGGCACATCGATCACTGACTCCCAATTCAGTTGCTGATAGCTTTGATGTTAGCCGCCAGGCGATCTCGAAGCATATAAAGATTCTGACCGAGTGCGGGCTTGTGGTCATAAATCAACAGGGCCGGGAGCGATTCTGCTATATACAACCTGAGAAATTGATTGAGGTGGACGACTGGCTTGACGGATTTAGGAAATTGTGGGAGCAAAGATTTGATAAGCTGGATAAGGTGTTAGCCAAGATGAAACGCAGCAAAACTAAATAAGATATTATGTCACAAAAAAAAACTACAGGTCACCGTTGAAAAAGTTATTACAAGAAGGTATCACCCAGGTGAACATTGCTAGTAACTAATTTCTACTAATGACGGCAATCATTCGATAAAACATTAACTATATGGCTACTGCTAAAAACCAAAGCGTTGACGATTATATCGCAGAATATCCAATCGAGATTCAGAATCTTCTGTCTAGAATGCGGGCTATAATTAAAAAAGCTGCACCACAGGCGGAAGAAATGATAAGCTACAACATGCCGTTGTACAAATGGAATGGGATGCTTGTGTCATTTGCTGACTGGAAAGAACACATCGGCCTCTACCCCACTCCAAAAGTTTCCGGTGAAATGAAAAAAAACTGGCGCCTTACGAGGGAGCCAAAGCGACGTTAAGATTTTCCATCGACAAGCCGCTCCCGATGTCGTTGATAACCAAAATCGTGAAATTAAGAATGAAGGAGAATGTGGCGAGAGTGAAGCAAAAGAAAAGGAAGAAGGAAAAGTTTTAAAGATTAGTATTTATCCACGAAAGTTAGAAGTCGGTGGATACAGATACACGTCCCCGGCTTTTTTGAATTTTTTGTAAGGAATGACTAACTTGACTGGATACACGACCGGCGAGATTTTCCCGATCAGTGGCCATACTTGGATGCTTATGAAGAGTGTGATTACAAGATGTCTGTATTATTCTCTGGTCTGCGTTGTGTTCGCTTGTCACGATAAGGACGATGTTGCCGAAGACACGAGCACCTATACCTGGATCCCTAGTTCGATTACTACTAACGATGAATGGACCGTTTATAAGTTCAAAAAAAGTCAGGACGGAGATCTCTATATCAGCGGATGGGGACCAGATGAAAAATCAATATTTGCTAAACGTGTGGGCAGCCAATGGGAGATAATAGCTAAGGTCGATGAAATGGTAATTGGGGATTACGCAGTCTTTCAGGACACCGTGTATTACAGCAGTTCCCTTGCCGTGAAAAAGAGCAGAGGCACATACGTTGAAACGTTTCTGAATACATATACCCATACGGCCATTGAGGTATTCCAGGACAAATTATTTATTTCAGGATCGTATCTCGCTTGTAACGGAGAGGAGTATACCATTTTATCGTATGATGCAACCAAAAAATGCAACCCGATTTTCCAGGGAGTTTCCAATGCGAGGATGAAAGTAGCCAAGAGCAGACTTTTTATAGCAAGCACAGAGGGTCACCCTTTGCTGATCTATTATGATGGCTTCCTGGAAGAGTCTGCTTATAAAAAAGATTTTTTGAACATTGACAACGAAGGATCAATTTACAGCCAAGAAGACAGCGATCCCAAACATATTGTCATCACAAAGTTCATCAATCAAAAAACCGAAAAAATCGGGAATGACTTACCGATGAATATGATACTGACCAGACTGGAATTCAACGGAAGTTCAGTCGTCATAAGCGGTGGTGATTTGGTTGATGATACGTCGAATGCATTTTTTTTAACAATTAACAACACTTGGAAACCCATTGATACCGGATTTGTAATCTATGACTTGATAAATTTTGATGGAAAAGTTTTAGCAGCAAGTGACGGAATGATTATGGAATTAGTTAAATCGTAAAGATCTAAGTGACGGTTGCTACTTTTATCCGTGATATATTTGTCAAGAGTCACTTCACCGTCAGTATTGCTCTTCTGATTACAATAGTTTTTTTTCAGTCGACTACAATGCATTTGCTGCTTGAATAACCTTACCTTTGCTTGATGAATGGAATCGCTTTACGATCGTTGGATCAAAAACGGCTTTACCAAATCGCCTTTGCCCTGGCAATTTTTACAATACTCTATAATATTATTGAGGGTCTTTTGTCTGTGTATTTTGGTTACGAAGACGAAAGCCTAACACTTTTTGGTTTTGGTGTTGATAGTTTTATTGAAGTGATTTCAGGTTTAGGAATTGCAACTATGATATTTCGGACTCAAGCCAATATCAACAGTCGGACATTGTTTGAAAAAAATGCACTGCGTGTGACAGGATTTGCATTCTATATGTTAGTTGCCGGTCTCATTATCACCTCTGGCTACAACCTGTGGAAGGGTCACAAACCAGAAACAACATTTTGGGGCATCGTCATTTCTCTCATTTCGATTGGTATTATGTGGGCATTGATCTATGGAAAAGTAAAGGTTGGTAAACAACTTAATTCAGAGGCTATTCTAGCCGATGCAGAATGTACAAAGGTTTGTATCTACATGTCTGCCATTTTGCTGATTTCAAGCGGTGTATATCAAGCCACGAAATTTCTTTATATCGACGTTATCGGAACGTTAGGTTTGGCCTATTTCTCTTTCAAAGAGGGGAAAGAATGTTTTGAAAAAGCTAAAGGAAAAAACCATTGTAGTTGCCACTAACTTTATTCTAGTTTTCGAAAAACGGTAAGAAATTTCGACAACGAGCTTCTAACCATGCAGACACTTCAACCGGCTGATCGTAAACTCTTCATCCTGATTTAAGGAAAGACCAATGGACTTGAAAAAAACTGCCAGCGTTTGACAGACTTCTTTAGTTGCGAAACTACCTTCCGTCCTGCTTCGTTTTTCGAGTTCTGTTTCCATCTTTGTCAACCATTTTTCCTTTGGTTTCTGCAAGTGCTCGACCCCATTTGGCGATCTCCTCCATCATCGGAATGAGCGTCTTGCCAAAGTCGGTTAGATAGTACTCGACTTTTGGGGGCACTACCGGATAGACCTTGCGTCTTACTATTCCATCGTTCTCCAGATCTTTAAGCTGGAGGCTCAGCATCTTTTCGGTTATATTAGGAATGAGTTTGCGTAGCTCACTGAAACGCTTTTTATCTTTTCTAAGGTACCAGAGGACCACGGTCTTCCACTTTCCGCCGATGTAGTCCATTGTCACGTCCATCGCGCAATGATATTCCCTGCCTTTCAATAGAATAATCTTCTCTTTGTTATCGATCAGCATAAATTTTTTTCGTTATAAAATGCCCTCATCAAATCAAATGGTCTAATTCTGTCAAAATTGATAGTGGATGTCATTCATGACAGCCATTGTAAAATTTATGACAGCCTTCTACTTTTGGTGCACTATCAAAAAGATAGTAAGTGACAAAAGTAAACAAAACGAACTAAAATTTATATCGTTATGAAGATCGCAGTATTTGGAACGGGCGTGGTTGGCCAGATTATTTCCGAGAAATTGGTGACCCTGGGCCACGACGTAATGATCGGTACAAGAAATGTAAAGGATGCCATGATAAAGTCAACGACCGACAATTTTGGTAGACCAGGCTTTGGTGAGTGGCATAAGGCAAATCCAATCATTAAAGTTGGTACTTATGCTGAGGTAGCATCATTCGGAGAGCTTATTATAAACGCAACGAATGGAAGTGGCACACTCCCGTCATTGGAACAAGCTGGTAGCCAAACTCTGTCGGGAAAGGTTATGATTGATATAGCAAATCCGTTGGATTTTTCAAAAGGGATGCCACCGTCATTATTTGTGTGTAACACAGATTCCCTGGGTGAACAGATTCAACGTACATATCCCGAGCTGAAAGTAGTAAAGAGTCTGAATACCATGAATGGTTATATCATGGTCAATCCATCATTGCTTCCGGGCGATCATAATGTTTTCGTTAGTGGTAATGATAGAGATGCCAAGTCGAAGGTTAAGGATTTGTTAAAATCTTTTGGATGGAAAGAAAGTAACGTCATCGATTTAGGAGATATAACAACAGCAAGAGGAACTGAACAACTACTTCCTGTTTGGATTCGCTTGTGGGGAGTCCTTCAGAACCCCATGTTCAATTTCAAAATTGTAATTGGACAGCCACCCAAAAATGCAGGAGAATAACATATTGAGGGTAACAATCCTTCAAAATAATTAGAACCCCTTCCTATACGAATTTTGAACTCCAAGCCGGACAACTAATCTGCACTCTCATCCCCTCCATCGTGAAATGCAAGTAACGGCATCCTTGATTGGTAGGCAAGTTTCTTAGTCAAGCTTGGATCAAACATCCTTTTGAAAACATTCCGCTTCCTCGTCGACAAAGCTATCAGGTCGGCTTCCGACGACTCCATGAACAGATTAATACCCTGTTGCGTATTTTCGTGCGGTAAAACATAGTAATAGGGCGGTGGCGATCCACTGTTTTTTGCCGCTTCTTTAGAATATTGTTCAACAAGATCGCGTTCCGATTTCAGTTCTTCTTTTGAAACATGTAGGATGGTCAATTCAGCATTAAAAAGAGAGCTCAATTGGGTAAGTTTTTTCAAAGCTCTCATATCTCCGTCCTGGTAATTTGTAGCAAATACAATTTTTTTTGGCGGTGTTACCATAGCATTCACCGGAACGGAGAACACCGGACAAGGGGCCTTTTCAATCACGGATGCCGTGTTGCTTCCAAATAAAAGCTTATTTAATCCACTGACGCCCTTTGAGCCTATCACAATGAAATCAGCCTTGCTTGCGGCAGCTTCTTTCACAATTTCGTCCACAATTACGCCGATGTTCACTTGGCCCTCACACTGAATTCCTTGCTCTTCTGAAAGCTCAGCACAGCATTTTTCAAGTTGTTCGCGAGCTTTTTTTACAGCTGATGCCGTCTCTTCAAAAATAAGAGGGTAGGCTACATTGTTGCGTGTCACAGGTTGCGTGTAAACGTGAAGCAATTTTAATATGCCTCCGGTCGACTTTGCGATAACTGCGGCGTACTCAATTGCCTTCTCTGCATTCTTTGAGAAATCGGTCGGGACTAAAATTTTCATGGCAGTAAGTTTAATTTAACAGTACTTAAACACGGGTGAGAAAAACAATGCGAGATGTATTTCACACTGCTTTCATTCATACAGTTACACTTCATGGAGTGATTTCCTTTAAAACTAGTTCAGTGATTATAAACGGACTATGACCAATGGTAGAGGATGAAATGACTTTAGTCATAATTCATGAGGACTATGCTTGCGGCGTTTCAGGCGCTTTTGCAGGTTTATTCTCCACCGCTGTTGTGTGTTATCTAAGTATCGCAAAATAGAGTTTTATGCGGCCGGACTAAAATTCTCTTACAGCAAAACTGTTTGGCCAAAAAAACGCAAAACTGAAACTGTTTTGCCAACGGAAGATCGCGTTATTTTGTTAATGATACAGAATTGTTGGACTAATTTTGTCGTACGAAGAAATGAATGTCTCATAATGGCATCCCTGGATATATTTCAACATCAACCCATTCTTGAAGATGAGCGCGTATTACTTCGACCGATTCAGGAAAGTGACTACGCTATTCTTCTTCCTTTTTCATTGCGCGAACCAGAAATTTGGAAATATGCTATCACTAATTCCACTGTCGCAGGCGAAGAGAATTTGAAACAATATTTAACCAATACATTGACAAACCGAATTGACAAAAAGGAGTACCCATTCATAATCCTGGACAAACAGGCCAATCGTTATGCCGGAAGTACAAGGTTTTATGATATTCAACAAACTAATTCAACTGCTCAGCTGGGTTACACCTGGTATGGAAATGAATTTCAACGAACAGGGTTGAACCGTCACTGCAAGTTACTGCTGCTGAGCTTTGCCTTTGAAGAATGGGGGCTAGAGCGAGTGCAATTTCAGGCCGATGTTAATAACACTAGAAGCATCGCAGCTATGAAGGCCATAGGTTGTGTTGAAGAAGGCGTGCTCCGCAGTCACGTGCCTCTGGCTGGTGGCGGGAGGAGGGATACTATTGTCCTTAGCATTCTCAAAAATGAATGGTATGGTGGCGTCAAAAAGCTTTTGCAGGGAAAAATTTATTGAGGCTGCATGGACACTCGGTCAAGGAATTTGTTCTAAGAGCCTTTCAAAAAGAGCCAGTGGAATCATATTTTTAATCGATCATTTAAACTTATTTAAGCCCAATTGCGATAGTTTAGCAGCAACATTTATATTTGCACTTCCTTAAAAATGGCTATTTCTACACCAGGAGAGGTGGGTGAGAGGCTTAAACCAGCAGTTTGCTAAACTGTCGTACGGGTAAAATCGTACCGGGGGTTCGAATCCCCCCCTCTCCGCGTATTGATTTATTGGGTTGGAGGAGAGATCATGTCACTATGTTCGATTTTGAGAAGTTAGAGGTCTATCAGATTGCCAAGGGCGTCGTTATTGATTCCTTGAAAATCATCTATTCTAACACGAGTCTGGATTCCTATATCAAGGATCAATGGAAAAAGGCGAGCATGGACATCTTGTTGAATCTCGCTGAAGGGACAGGGCGGATGACGAGTGTTGACAAGAAGCACTACATAACCATTTCAAGGAGCGCTGTCTTTGAATGCGTTGCAATCCTTCAGATTTTGGGAGAAACGGGTGCTTTGCAACTGGCTGACGCACAAAATTTATACGATCGATACGAAAAGATTTCTAAAATGCTTCTAGGCATGTATAGAAGCCACGAATAGGAACGGTTCCGTAGCTCAACTGGATAGAGCAACTGCCTTCTAAGCAGTAGGTTTCGAGTTCGACTCTCGACGGAATCACAAAAAGGCCCAAAGAAAATCCGATTTGGGCGCGGAATTCAGAAAAATATGTGATATTCGCGCCTCCAAATTTGTTAAGAATTAGTTTCGGGGCGTAGCGTAGCCCGGTATCGCGCCTGCTTTGGGAGCAGGAGGTCGTCAGTTCGAATCTGGCCGCCCCGACGGCGCCCGCCGAAGCTCGTAGAGCATAGGCGGGCGTTTTAGTTAACACCCCTTTTGTAAGGAAGTAAGCATTGGGCTTCGTCGGGCACGCCCGACTTAGGGTTCGAACATTGTACAGGCAGAATCACTTTAGAAAGCTCCGACTAAACTCGGAGCTTTTTCCGTTACGTGTTATTACGTATATATCATTTTTAGTAGTGGCTGTAATAAATTCTATACGGGCCACACTCATGACCTAAATAACAGACTCACGCAACACAACAATCGTGAAGGCAGTTTCACATCACGATGTGTGCCGTGGAGGTTAGTTTGGAGTGCCGCCGTCGAGTCAAGAGGTGAAGCAATGGTACTTGAGAATAAAATAAAGAAAAGAGGAGCTAAACGATATCTTGGTGACAATTTCATTTCTGATTGAACGATATCGCGTGACGCTTATTCGCCAAGGTCGTCAGTTCGAATCTGGCCGCCAGGCAAAAAGCTCCATCCGGAGCTTTTTGCATTCACGGTCGTGATGTCATTAGAAGTCTTCGGGAAGCGCCCGTCACCTTGCTACACCTTCATTACTTCCTCCCCCGCTTCCAATCGCTTTCTCAATATTTATTTGAATTTCATCTTATTCACCAAATTACCCACCTCTTCCCCTTGCACCAATGCAATGTCTGCCGAAGGTTTGTAATGAATACCAGCTAAAATTCGTGACAATGCTGCCTCCGTTGCATACGCTTTTAAGTTTTTATATGATCTTGCTCCATACAAATTTTCGTGCGTGCGATCGACAAAGGAATAGTTTTTACCAAAGATATTTTCCAATACCGTAGATGAAGCTCCGCCTACCGTCGCATGCGCAGAAGGATACTCAGGATGTGCAGGTGTTCCTATCACTGTATTCCATGTGCTGTATCCCAGCACATCCCTGATATATGAAATGGGGCGAATTAAATTATGCACATACTTAGCTTTGAAGACAGATATTAGGGCTTCGTTCAGCGCGATGCCATGCTTTGCATAGGTAACCGCCGCTTGATCGAGCATGAATTCGTTTTGCTCAATTAGCTGAGTGGCAATGTTGGTATAATGACTAGGCGTATTATAATTTCCGGGTATGTCTGCCCAGTGTCTTACGATCCGGATATCGTCATCCGTAAGAGAAACAGAAATTTGGTAGACTTCATCAACCATCTTATAAAAATCAGACTCAGGACTTTCGGAATAAGAGATGGGAGGAGGTGGCGCAGTGGTTTGCGCGCTGTTAGGAATGATTGTACGATTATCCCCCCAGTATGGCCTAATCGGTTTCGAGAAAGCCGGAGGAGTAGGAATCCATAAGCCAGGTCCGGTTGGTGCTTCGTAGGTGCTGCTAGTTGCACTTAGGTAAGCTTCATGGCCTCCATCGGTTTTTGACCACTCAAAAATGCTGTTTGCTATGCTTTTTCCGTAGTCTGCCGACTCGCTAACAATCTGCGCAGAGGCTTCACTTTCATATTCAGAATTTAAAACTGATTCCAATGAATCAATAGTAACCTTATTTGCGTCTGATGTGTTGGCAAATAAATTTTTCAGAATAAAAGCCATCGCCGCATTGGCACTGGCGGCCCAATGAATCTCCTTATGTTTAGGAAGCGTGTTTATATCAGTGCCTATTAAAGGGGAAGCCACTGAATTATACCCGGGCATTCCTTTTAAAATTGATTCATACAGCGTCAAACCTGAATAAGCATAGGAACGGCTTGTAACCAGCGGATCAAACCCTGGTGTTTTTTTAACGAGTTTTTGCTGAAGGTTAATCCACTTAGAAGCAACGTCGGCCGGATATTTCTTAACAAGGTTATCAGAACTGACATCTCCATTGGATGGACGGGTGGGCATTTCCTCACAACTAATGAAGAAACATGTTAGGATCGCGGAAATCACGATAAACTTTTTCATAAAATAAAATTTTTGTTTTAGTGTGAAAGTACAGCAAATGAAAAGGCGGGTCCTACAACGGATGAGCAACTCGCACACTGGAGATGTCGTTGGCCAATTTAAATGAGTAGTTTTTCATCACCGACCCTTGGCATTGGTTGCAATTTTGAAAGTCAGGCTTCGACACAGTCATAATTAATATTCGGTAATAACGATTGATAAGTGAGCCTCTTAAACGCATTTTTCAAACGGTCCTGTGGTATGGCCTTCACACTGGAACTTTTGATCTAGCCATGAAGTTAGTTAGGAAAGCGACTTGTCTTATACCTTATACCCTATACCCTATACCTTATACCTTATATCTTATACCCTGTACCTTATACCTTATACCCTGCAACTTATAGCTTAAACCTTCCTCGTTATACCTCGTTGTCCTGACGTCGTATCAAGAAGAGAAAACTACTCATCCTACTGGGTAAACTATTTCTCAGTTCCGCAACTTGCTCATTCCAGATGGTCTTTACCTTTTAATTGGTGTAGTTTGTCGGCATGAAGCGAGTCCTTAGTCTTAAAACCTTCGTAATTACGAAATGTAGCTTTTAGCATACAGAATAGTTCTTTGCGGATTCAGATTTGGACAAGTACGACGCAATGACTTTTTCTACAATTCAATATGATTTATCTTTATTAAGCAATACCGTATAAAACACATAGTTAAACTGGTTTTGAATGTCACAAGGCTTTTATATCACGACTTCCCAAAAATGCTTAGGAATAAAACAGTTGGCTCAAAGGGTATTGATTGTGTGTTTGACGTTAGGAAGTATATATGGCTTTTCATTTCAGGACAGTGCTAAAACAGACAGTTTGCTGGCTTTGCTGGAGACAGCGACTGACACAAATAAGGTAAATGTGCTGAATGAGTTGGCCAAACAATTCTGGATGTCTCAACCTGACACAGGCCGGCTTTACTCGCAGCGTGCCCTCAATGAGTCGAAAGAAATCAGCTATCCGAAGGGTGAAGCTGAGGCGCTTCGCATTACAGGTTGGTCTTACCATTACGAGGGAAATGAAGTGCAGGCGAAGTCTTACGTGGAGAAGGCAATTTTGATTTTCGAGAAAATTGGAAACGAGGCTGCACTAGCCGCTGCGTTGAATAACCTGGGCGCGATTAATAACAGAACTGGTGATTATGTTGAAGGTTTAAAGGCACTCCAACGGGCGCTTGTAATTTTTCAGCATTTGGACAATGAGGAAGCAGTGGGATCTGTTCTAAATTATATTGGTATCAACTACCAAAACCAGGGAAATTATGAAAAGGCGATTGAGTATTGCGTTCAGGGCTTACAATTACGCAGAAAGATTCAGGATCATCCTGGAATAGCATTTTCTCTCATTAACATGGGAAATATGTATTTAGCGGCAGATAAGCTTACCGAAGCACTGGAGTATTATCAACAAAGCCTAGCATATACCCAGGAGAAAGGACTGCCGTTACTTAATTATTCCCTGTTGCAACTAGGGGAAACGTACTATCAGCTCGGCCAGTACGATGAAGCCTTGCCTTACCTGCAGCGTTTATTAAAGTCCAATTCCCATGAAGCCGCTGCACTCAATGTTGTGGGACAAATTTACTTTGCCAGGAAGGAGTATGAAACTTCGTTAAGGTATTTGTTGAAAAGCTTGTCGCTCCTGGAAAAAAACAATGACAGGACAG
>JAICGJ010000193.1 GCA_025923195.1 Chryseolinea sp. | reverse complement strand
GTGGCTGAGTCTATACCGCTGTTCTAATCGGACACGTTTATAAAACAAAAACATTTTATCCTTGGTGGTGGCAGTAATATACTGTTAACAAAAGACTTTGATGGGCTAGTAGTAAAGGTCGAGATCGAGGGTAAGGAAATTATCGGTGAAGATGATTCAACTATTACTTTGCGTGTTGGCGCGGGAGAAAACTGGCATCAGTTTGTGATGTATTGTGTTGAACGAAACTATGGTGGTATCGAGAACCTATCGCTCATCCCCGGGACAGTTGGAGCTGCTCCGATGCAAAATATCGGTGCTTATGGCATAGAAATCAAAAAAAATATTTTGAGTGTCGAAGCTGTGGAAATTGCCACCGGTGATGTAAGGTATTTCGATAATGATGCCTGTGAGTTTGGGTATCGTGAAAGCATTTTCAAACAAAAATTGAAGGATCAATTTCTTATATCGAGTATCACTTTAAGACTGACAAAAAAAGATCATCAGTTCAATATCAGTTACGGAGCCATTGATGAAACGTTGAAGAAATTTGGTTCACAAACACTATCCATAAAAGCAATTAGTGATGCCGTGATATACATTCGAAGCAGTAAGTTACCAGACCCATCACGAATTGGAAACGCCGGAAGTTTTTTTAAAAATCCTTCAATACAAGCTGATTTAATGGATTTTATTAAGAAAGATTTTCCGACAATTCCTTCGTACCCATCAACAGATGGACTTGTAAAAATTCCTGCAGCGTGGTTGATCGAACAGTGTGGATGGAAAGGAAAAACTTTTGGAAGCATCGGCGTTCATCAACATCAAGCGTTGGTCCTGGTGAATTATGGTGGCGGTGAAGGAGAAAAAATTTGGCAGCTCGCGATGAAGATAAAGGAGAGTGTAAAAGAAAAATTTGACATCACACTTCAACCTGAAGTGAATGTAATATAAGTGATGAAGATGCTCACTTCTTGTTTTTTTATGATCCGAAAAAAAATGCGAATTGAAAAATTTTTTGCTAAAAATTTTTGTGAATAAAATATTTGTTATAACTTTTCGTATCGTTTAACACAAAAATTAAAAACGCTATGGCAAAAACAGCGAAGAAAGCAGCAAAGAAAGCAGCAAAAAAATCTGCTAAGAAAGCTGCAAAGAAGAAGAAGTAATTAGGCAAGGCCTAAAGAAACTTTGCGAAGGGAAGTAAATTAGATTTACTTCCCTTTCGTTTTTTACGCTGTTTCATCTTGCCTCATTATCGTGCACCCGTGGCCGAAATAAGTCTTCACTTAGCATTCAATTGAATCTTCCTCCTACTGTATGCCGGTCATTGACTACTGATTTATCATCATTCAGCGCGCTAATGGAGGATAAATGCATTGTCTAGCCATGCAACTTCATTCGGTTGCATAAATTATATAAATCAACTGCTTGCCTTACCGATTTAACGCTCGTACCTTTCGCAAAAAAATTAACCCTAATATTATGGCTAAGAGTGCAGTAAAAACTTCAACCAAGTCCCCAGCAAAGAAAACTTCAAGTAAGACCACCAAAGTCGCCGAGTCCAATCCTATTGTAAAAGCAAGTGAAACCGCCCTACAGAAACTTAAAGACCTGGGAATTGACAATCAACTTCAGGCTGACCTGGAATGGTGCATTGGAAGCTTCAAGGCTGATAAGAATCCGGTCGGATTATACGAAATGGTACGCCGTTCGGTAGCTGTCTTTAAGGATAACAAATCAGTAAAAGGTGTGACTTCAAAACTTATTAACGACCTGGAAAAGGTAATCGCATAAGGGTTCTCTCCTTTCCCTCCATTTGTTTACGTAACATTTTCTCAAGTTGCCTTGACCTGAATATGGTGAAGCTGCTTTAATTTTGCTTCAAGTTTTTCAAATCATGTGTGTAACATTGCTCAACAGACCAGTATATCTGTCGACAGCGACACCAAATTTTCTCAAGAAGTCAACGCCTTCGTCGGAAAGGATGCCCTTGTGTTCTGCATACGAGTTCAAATAGATCACTCTCTTTATGCGCATTGAAAAGATAATGCGCGCGCACGCCAGACATGGAGACAGTGTTGTGTACAGCGTAGACCCTTCCACCGAGATGTTATTTTTCACGGCGTACAGAATAGCGTTTTGTTCTGCGTGAATCGCCAGCGAGCATCCACCCTTCGAATCCCGCGGGCAGCCAACATCCGGCCATTCTTCATCACAATTATGTGTTCCTGAGGGTGGGCCGTTATATCCGATGGAAATAATGCGCGTGTCTTTGGCGAGTACAACACCCACGTGCCGCTTGATGCAATGTGAACGCCTAGCGAGGTTAACAGCTAGTTCCATGTAAATGTCATCAAATGCCGGGCGAGTCATATATTCACTAAATAAAGTTTCGAAGTTATAAGTCTGTCTTTGAATAAAAAATTGCATTCACTCATCGTTCCCGATTTAGCTCGGCATAATGGAAAATGCTCTAACTGATAGAGATGCTCGAGGTCGAACGCATCACGTTGCTCGATAAATTCATCCACAGCATGAATGAACGTCCTGAGTCAGTTGATTCCAAAAGAATGTGCTCGATATTAAAGGTCCGACTTAAAAGGGCATATTTTTGAGATATCATGCCTTGCAGATTTCACGTGACAAAGGAAATGGAATCAGACTGTTACAGAGGGATTGCTGCAAATTAGTATCTTTAGAACGCTATGAGACTTGAAACTTTTTTTCTCTGCCTGATTATATTTCACAGCTCGTTAATGGAGAGTCTTGGCCAGCAGGCCACCGGGCCTCGACCAAGCCCCCTTGCTATTACGGCAATTCGTTACAAGGACGCTTACCTGAAGATCACATACTCACAGCCACAAAAGCGTGGCCGCGAGATTTTTGGCAAACTCGTACCGTATGGCGAAGTTTGGCGTACAGGTGCAAACGAAGCGACTGAAATAACCACGACAAAAAACATCCAAGTAAACGGTACCTTGTTAAAGGCCGGAACATATTCCTTATTTACCATTCCTCAAAAAGATAGGTGGACTATCATAATTAATAGTGAAGTTGGATTATGGGGGGCCTACAATTATAATTCAAAATTGGATGTAATGCGATTCGATGTGCCCGTGACACCTGTCGATGAAATTTATGAATCATTCACTATTCAGTTGGATCACCGGAATGAAGTGGCAGATCTTTTGCTGTATTGGGACAAGACCAAAATTTCCATGCCCATTAAGTTTATTAATTGATGATGCATAAACTTAAGATCTTCTTTTTGCTTTTAACCACCCACACAATTTCTTTTAGCCAGGATTTATCCGAGTTGGACAGACGGAACGGTTTCAAGGATATTAGATTGGGAACGTTAATAGATTCAGTCAAAGGGTTTAAACTGAAAAAAGAATTCAAAGAGAAAGGTGAATATCCCGCGAAGCTTTTTGAAGTTGAGCACGCGGACTACGAAAAGGTTGGAGAGGTAAAGGTTCATCAAATTGAATTAAAGACATATAAAGATCTGATTTACGAAATCAATGTCATTACCGATAAGGATGAACGGCTCATGAAGGCACTTGAGTCGCTTTACGGGAAATCTGAGTATGATATGAAAAACAAGACATATTTCTGGAAAACCGACAGTCTGATCCTGAAGTTTCGATCTGAAGGAAAGCACCGCTTGCAAATGATATACATATCGTATGTAGTGCATAGGGCGATGCGTGAAGACAAGGACCAGAAAGTAGATGATATTGCAAATGATTTTTAACAACTGACTGACTACAACTATGAAATCAATTCTGATAATTTTTGCTTGCCTTATTGGCAATGTCGCTCTTGCGCAGGATGAAAATCTCCCCAAGCCGGAGCTAACTGAAGTATGGGAGCCTGTTCCCAAAATTGTTACCCCTGCTGAAAAACCAGGTGATCCACCTTCGGATGCAGTTGTACTGTTCAACGGCAAAAATCTAGACGCATGGGTCTCGCCGAAAGACCCATCCGGGCCAGCTAAATGGACCTTGGCGGACGGCGTTATCACAGTTAAAAAAGGAACGGGCCCTATACGCACAAGACAGAGTTTTATGGACTACCAGTTCCACCTCGAATATCGAATTCCTTCTCACATCACCGGGTCCGGGCAAGCCCGTGGAAACAGCGGCATTTTTTTCGCGGCAACGGGTGACGGAGATTCTGGTTATGAATTGCAGGTGCTGGATGGATACAATAATAAGACTTATGTTAACGGGCAGGTCGGAAGTATTTACAAGCAGCATATTCCATTAGCAAATGCTTCGAGAAAGCCAGGAGAATGGCAAACGTATGATGTAATCTGGACAGCGCCTCGCTTTAACGATGATGGGTCTTTAAAAAGTCCGGCGCGGATTACAGCCTTTCACAATGGCGTGTTGGTTCAAAACAATGTTGAGATTAAAGGTGCCACTACATATAGGGGCAATCCGACGTACAAAAAGCATGGGCCTGGACCAATCCTACTGCAGGATCATGGTGATCCGAGTGAGCCAATTAGCTACCGAAATATCTGGCTGAGGGAGATAAAATAAAACACAGCTGCCTGCATACCAGGCCTTGTTTTCATCAGCGATAAATGTGAAAAAAATGGTGTGCGTATATCTATACCGTTGCTATAACATATAACGATGGCTGATGTCTCCTCCAATGTACTTCTTGGCCATCGTTTCATCCTTGGCTTCACGGTCGGTTAGAGAAAAAAAATGGGCTGACTAAGAAGTCTAGTGGAATACGAATAAAATTTACGCGTAATTTTTAGCGTAAAACTTTTTAGTCAGCCCCCCAATTTTAAATTTGACCTGGACTGTTAACTGCCTTTATACGATACTCTATAGATAACATTTGCCTGATCGTCCGAGATTAACATAGATCCGTCGGGCAAAAGAAGTACGTCGACAGGCCTTCCCCAAGCTTTCTGAGAAGCATCGTCCAACCAGCCGCCTGCAAATACTTCGTGACCGGATACCTTATTATTATTAAGCTTGACCAGGCTTACATTGTATCCACTTTTTTTCGAACGATTCCACGAACCGTGTTCAGCGACAAATATTTGATTCTTGTATTGTGATGGAAATTGATTACCCGTATAGAACTTTAGGCCGAGCGGAGCTACATGAGGCCCAAGTTTGTCAGCCGGAGCAGTAAATTCTGAACAAGGTCTTTTACTTCCAAACTCCGGATCCTTAACACTACCCTCATGACAGTATGGGTAACCAAAGTGCATTCCCGCCTTTGGCGCATGATTTAATTCGCAGGCGGGAACGTCGTCGCCCAACATATCGCGACCATTATCTGTAAACCATAGTTCTTTTGTAACTGGATGCCAGGTAAAGCCGACGGAATTACGGACTCCCTTGGCATAGATCTCACGGCCTGTTCCGTCCGGATTGATGCGCGTGATACTTGCAAACACCTCGTCTTTAGATTCACAAATATTGCATGGGGCTCCCACGGGTACATACAATTTCCCATCGGGACCGAAAGCAATATATTTCCATCCGTGGTGAGTTTCCGTCGGATAGTCGTCCTTTACTGTGGTTGGTGCAGGTGGATTTGCGAGCTTTGATTCGACGTCTTCTATTTTCGAAATCCTGCTCACCTCTGCGATATAAAGATCTCCATCGTGAAACGCCACGCCGTTGGGCATGTTGAGACCCGTGGCAAGGGTCCATTTCTTATCTGCTTTATAATCGCCATTAGTATCTTTTACCGCATAAATCTTGTCCTTATCCTTATTTCCAACATAGATGACGCCTGATGGACTGATGGCCATAGACCTTGCATTTTCAACCTCTGCAAAAACATCTATACTGAATCCTGCCGGGAGCTTTATTTTGTCCAATGGCAATGTCTTGGCATAGTCTGTTATAGCAGCCTCTCCACCTTCAGAAAAATTCGAAACAGATACCGCTGTAGACGTTGAATCAGTTGATTTGTCTTCGGACCGATTTGAACTTCCGCAAGCCAGCAATAGTACCAGCGTAAATACATAGAAAAATTTTGGGGTAGTCATAATTAGTGTTTATGGAATTGAATGTATGGGTTTATCTACGTATATAAACAGCTTCATTCCATGAATGGTTAATGTAGCGATATATCGATCGTTTTAGGAGCCTTGAGGTTCGTAAATCGCCCAAATCAGTTATTTTGCGGCTATGATTTCCGTCACAAATATCTCGTACTTTATCGGTGGTCGCCCTTTGTATGAAAATGCAAGCATGTTCATTAAACCGAATGATAAAATTGGTCTCATCGGTTTAAATGGTAGGGGTAAATCAACGCTGTTAAAAATAATCAATGGCGACCTTACCCTCGATGCAGGAACGATCAGCAAAAGCAGTGACTGTACGATTGGATTTCTAAATCAAGATCTACTATCATTTCAAACCGAGGATTCAATTCTGACAGTAGCGATGACGGCTTTCAAAGAAGTTGTAGACATTGAAAGACAAATCGAAGTCATCATCAAAAAACTTGAAACCGAATACTCCGACAACTTGGTGGAAAAGCTTTCGAAGTTGCAGGAAAAATATGACCATCTGGATGGCTATACTATTCAGTCGAAGGCCGAAGAAGTACTTGAGGGAATAGGATTTGCCACCGCAGATCTCCACCGCCCGTTAAAGGAGTTTTCAGGGGGATGGCGCATGCGGGTGATGTTGGCCAAGTTGCTTTTGGAAAGACCGTCCCTACTGATGCTCGACGAGCCGACCAATCACCTGGATCTACCTTCTATCCAATGGGTGGAAAATTACCTGCGAACCTATGACGGTGCCGTAATGGTTGTATCACACGATAGAATTTTCCTTGATAACGTCATAACGAAAACTGTAGAAGTCACCCAACAACAGTTGATAACCTATGAGGGCAATTATTCCTTTTATCTTCAAGAAAAAGAACTACGTAAGCAGATACAACAGAACGCCTATGAGAATCAACAGCAAAAAATCCGTCAGACAGAAAGATTCATTGAACGCTTTAGGGCCAAAGCTACCAAATCAAGACAAGTGCAATCAAGAGTTAAAGCACTGGAACGAATGGACCTTATCGAAGAGGTGGTAGATGATGCTGCAGCCGTAAATTTCAAATTTAAGTTCAATCAGCAGCCTGGTCGTTTTATTGTTACGCTCAAGAACGTTTCCAAATCGTACGGGACATTGGAGATTCTGAAAGATACTTCAATAGCGATCGAACGGGGAGATAAAATAGCCTTGATCGGAGCAAACGGCAAAGGTAAATCCACACTGCTGAGAATTATTTCGAATACAGAACCGATCGAAGGAGAAAGTATTTTAGGATACAATGTCATACCCGCTTTCTTTGCCCAGCATCAATTAGAGTCCCTTCATGTTGAAAATGAAATCCTCGAAGAATTAAAACAAGCGGGATCCGGCAAAACAGAACAGGAGCTTCGCGGCGTATTAGGTTGCTTTCTCTTTTCTGATGAGGATGTGTTTAAGAAGATCAAAGTACTGTCGGGGGGAGAAAAATCGCGTGTGGCCCTGGCCAAGACGTTAATATCAGAAGCGAATTTTTTATTGCTGGATGAGCCGACAAACCACCTTGACTTTATTTCGGAGAACATTCTTATTCAGGCGTTGCAACAGTATAAAGGAAGCTTTGTTGTCGTTTCTCACAATCGGCATTTCATTAGTCGGATCGCAAACAAGATTTGGTATATAGAGGATAAAAAAATCAAGGAGTATCCAGGCACTTACGAGGAATATGAATATTGGCGAAAAAAAACCGAGGTCGCGAGTGAACCGTCGCCAGAGGTTCCAAAAAAAGAAAAAAAAGTTAAAGAAACAGTTGCAGCTCCACCGCGAAACGATAATAAACTGATGCTTCTTGAAAAGGACTTAAAGACCATTGAGGACCAAATTGAAAATCTCGAAAGACGCAAAGCACTGCTGGAAGAAGAAATGTCTAAGCCAGAAGTATTTGGGAATTTTGAAAGACTTCAGCAAACTCAGGTCCATTTCGATGTCATTGTAAAGGACCTAAGGGATGCCAATGAGCGATGGGAACATGTAGCAACTGCAATTGACAAATTGAATGAGCGCTAATTCAATCCAAATCCGATCTGAATTACTAACCGGTTCATTTCCTCGTCCACATAGAAGCTTGACTGGGGAGCAAAACTGCTCCACGGCTCGGTATGATATGAGGAATGGGCCGTCTGAAATTTATGCCCTGCTTGCACATACAAGCTAAATCTCTCCTTGGTGATTCGATATCCGATCAGCGATGAAATCATCATATCGCCATACTCATGATATCCGGAGGGCCGCCATTCTTCCTGCTTAATCCTCCAGGCTTCTGCATAACCAGCATTGCATTGGACAAAGAATGAATTGTTTTTTACCTTACCAAAATCAAAGCTGACACTTCCAAATACTGGCAGCGTTTTCCAATCCAGATAAGAGTCTAATCCAATGCCTGCTCCGAAAGAAAATCGTTTTACACGTACGCCGTGCACCATCGACAGGGTAACACCAGTACCTTGCCCCTGGTCGGCCAAAAGTCCTCCAGCTAAAAAGCTATTGTAATAAACGGCTTTTTTTCCAGGTACTTCTGTTTTCTCTGCCTGCGCAAGCAACGAAAGACTTATCGCTATTAAAAGAATAGTAAGTAAACTAATTCTCATTCTCGATCGCAATGGTGCTCAACAGTTTCATATTGTTTGGGTCGGAATAGTCATACTGGAACAATCCGTCCTCTCCTATCATGATGAGTGTATTCATATAGGGTATTACATCCGTTGCATTGACATCTTTATAGTGCGCCAACAAATTCTTATCGATAGCATTCACATCCGACGCATCAAATGCTTTTAAGCCATCGCTTCCATCGCATATAAACAGGGTTGTGTTGTCGATTCCGAGTCCATGAGGATTGGTCATCTGGTATGTGCTAATGAGCTTTGGCGAGCTTAAATCTTTAATATCAATCACTTCCAACACGTTAGTATTGCCTGGACACAAGTTGCCCGAGCGCAGCGTTACATAGGCATAATTTTCATCAACCACCACTGGATCACAGCTCCTCACATGCGCATATGTACTGAGTCTCATAGGTGTCTCAGGGCTTGATATATCAAGGATATGCATGCCGGTTGCAGAACCAATAAACAAGTTCTCTTTATAAGGGAAGATTGTTTCGATATCAGGGGCAAGGTACGATCTCGTTTTAGCCACAGGGTTGTTTGCAGCGCTGATGTCCGCAACCTGCAACTCACCTCCGTCGAGCATGTAGAGATAGTTCCCGTTAATTGTAAATCTAGCCAAAGAGCCACCGACACCCGGCCCAGAGCCAGAACCTGGAGTGACAGCGGCCTTTGAACTAAAATTTGCAGCCATACTCGAACTCAGTGCTATACCATCTTCGTAGTATACTCCCCCCCATGGCTGCACGGTGAGATCACAATCCGACTCCGAGAGATGAACGGTCTTTATTTCTGTCCAACTCGTAATAACACAACATGTAGCGTCAGTTGCCATCCCAAAGCTTCGATAGTTTTTAAATATACCCTCAAGCCGACCGGTCTCTTCAACTGAACTAATGTCTGAAATATCAAATGCAACAAGGTCAACATAGCTATCGGCATAGAGCGTGTTTCCGTTTATCGCCATGTCGAAGTTCCCAGGAATCTTTAAGAATTTTTTAGGCGCGGGCTGCGCCGGATTTCTATTATCTATGATGTGAATACCTTCTCCAGGTTCGTTCACAAAAAGATAATTGTCCTTTAAGTAGATCTTACCCACAGCACCAATGGGTTCGGGCGCGGTCAGATTAATACTTGCACGCAATTCGTCAACAGTGGTGTAGACAGGTTCCAGATAAACGTATTCACTTTGAACTTCGCATTTATCCGTACAACCTTCCAATAGAATACTGATAGCTAGAAGCATGGTGAGGAAGAGCAGCGCATAGAGCGACACATGCATTCTCTTTTGAAGGCGGTTTTCCAGAGTATCCATATAACGGTGGGTTATTTGAATACATAGACACCTGGGTAAGTTTTAAAGTTGGAAGAGCTAATGAAAAATGTATCGGAATCTTAATCCAACATCAAACGTGAGTGGTGTGGAGTCGACACCTGTGTTGGATTTGTATACTGAGCTAAAGGGATACCTCAAACCAGGGTTTAGGGAAACTCTGTATCTGTAACCGAGTTTATAACTGAATTCAGTCCCCATCAATCCACTAAAATTCAATGATCGATAAGGAGAATCTTCACCGCGTCCCTGAGTGGTTTTTGTTACGCCGCCGCCGTCAGGGGTAATCGTATTTTGTAGGAATAAGTCTGTTGAAACACCAGCATTCACCTGCAGGCCAAATTTTCTGTCGATCACAAGATATCCTGCCTGAAGTGGCACGCTTACGAAGCGAACGGCGTTGTTAACATCATAAGGAAATGTCTGAGCCACTATCGGCTGTGCAGAAGCGTCCAAGGTCTGGGCCGCAAAGGCATTTAGTGACTCGGCCTTTGGCGCTTGAAAGTTATTTCCAACAACTACCACACTATTTGCTGTATAATCTGACGACTGAGTCAAGTAATTAATTCCGCCCTGCAGCACCCACCGATTGGAGAGTTTTGTTCCCATGCTCACACCAATCGAGTACGATACGCCGGAGGCCTGTGACTGCTTCGCTGCAGTGGCATATGAATTCATAGCATACATGCTATTCGTAGGGGGTGTTGAAACACTGGGATTATTAGCATTAAAACCGCCAGCTGAAAATCCGACCGCAGTCCACAACCTTTCGCTATCGTTAACTTCTTTCTTTTTTTGTTCGCTGGCATACCTCTTCTCCTCCTCTGAAAGCCTCGCTAGCAATAACATGCCGGGATCTGCAACAGATTCAGGGAGCCGCAACTCGGGAAGTTTCGGTTCATAAAATAAAGGCAGTCCACGCCCGGTGTCATGAAGTCCTTCTGATCCCGATTGTACCGATAG
>JAICGJ010000192.1 GCA_025923195.1 Chryseolinea sp. | reverse complement strand
CCAACTGCCGGCACTTACATTCAAAAATCTGGCCTTATTGCTAACCTGGTCCTGCAGTTGTTTTTCAACAATTGTCGTAGCCAGACTGTCTTGATCCGTCAACGTCCCCCCATTTATCACTGAATCACCAAACCCGAGTACGATACAACCATCCTCCTTGCGAAGGGGCTGGGACCTCATAGAATACTCGTTATAGAATACGGTGTTGCCGAACCGAACCTTATCTTGATTGGGTTGTGCGATATATTCAAAGTCCGGATCTTCCTGAAAGAGGATGCTCATCTCACCAAACCCCCATACTTGTCTCAAGATTATCTCAGTACCAATGGAGGCAATGAGAACAAATACCAGAAAAATGATCAGAACTCTACTTCTCGATTTTTTCATGAATCACATTATTCACGTCCTTTAAAATGCTTTTTGCCATTTTTATGCTCGTAGAAAAGCGTAACGGCTCAGATAGAGCATACGGCAAACACCGGATGACCTGAAAACGCCAGAAAATCGGAGACTTCAATTTCAGAAATGATCTGAGCCCTGCAAAGCGTCCTCTGACCGCGGAGTTTATGGCACTCCGAAGATGGAATGAGCACAACTCGATATTGTAGAAGTTGATCAATTTTTTTCGATCGCAATATTTCGATAATTCATCAATGATCTGTTCATAAACTTCGTATGACTCCTCATGATACTCTCCCTTAGTTATGGTATAAGTCGCCGCAACACGATCATGCCTTCTGATATATACGACCTTGGTATCGGTCAAATACATACTGTTCTTCCGGGCAAGCCGGAGCCAGTATTCATAGTCTGCAGAAAATTTAATATTATACAAATAGTGTTCGGGCGCAACAAGTGAAACTTTTGCGGAAACTTCTGAAAAATTTCCTGGAATATTTCCGAATAGAAAAAACGCGAAAACGCAATGGATTCCATTAACAGTCTTCGGCAAAGCATGGTAGGCAAACTGTTGAAATTTATGTTGAGCCATTTGCCTGGACTTCCAATTGAAAGTAATAAGTCCTACCCTGGAGTCCACATGAGCCCATTCATTAACTATTTTCGTTAAGGCGCCTGGATAGAAATAGTCATCGGCGCACAAGCCCATATATACCGTTGCTGACGCTTTGTTGAACAAAAAATTTATATTTCTATATACACCTAGATTTTTTGGATGCCTGAAGACTTTGATTCTTGGGTCAGTTAACGACTGCAGATATTCGGTGGTACCATCATCGGAGGCATTATCGCCGACGATCATTTCCCAATCTTGAAAGTCCTGGGCCAAAACTGAATCGACACATTCCTTGATATAAGGAAGGCCATTCCAAACAGGTGTCAAAATAGAAATAGCAGGTGCTGTGCGCATACAATGATTAGTAATGGGATTTTTTTAACACAATGTCGTATAGTGTAAACGTTAACTTGGAGTTAGTTGAAAAAATTTTTCTTATAGTTTGTTTAATGAATCTATATGAACATTTTTATTGAAATAATCACTGGTCTCATTGACGGTATTCTGTGGTGAAACACCGCAATCAGACAGGATCTTCTTTGCCAGCCGCACCGCCACTTCAAACCGAAATCTTTCTGAAAGCGCAAATGGGAGACAAGAGATCAACTGGAAATGCCAAAAAATTGGAGATCTCAACGTGATGAATGACTTCAATGCGGTGAACCTTCCAAATAATGCGGATTTTATCGCATCACGAAGATGAAACGAACACATAGTAATATTATAAAACGCGATTAATTTTTTTCGATCTGTGTGCTTAGATAGTTCATTGATAATCCTTTCATACACTTCTATTGATTCCGCATGATATTCTCCCTTTGTTATTGCATATGTTGCCATTACACGATCGTGGCGCCGTATATAAACCACCTCAGTATTGCTCAGATAGATCCCGGTCTTCTTTGATAGACGCAACCAATATTCGTAATCGCCAGAGAATTTAATCTGATACAAAAAATCCTCCGACACCACGAGTGGAACGCGGGCAGATACTTCTGAAAAATTACCAGGGATATTTCCAAAGAGAAAAAAGGCCACTGTAGCATTCGATGCATTGAGCACCCGGGGGAGGACGGAATAAGAAAATGCCGTCAGCCTGTCGTGGTTCATCTGTCGATGCTTCCAATTAAACGTGATTAACCCTATCTCGGGGCCTACACGTGCCCATTCATTCACAATTTTTCTCAGTCCCCCTTCGTAGAAGTAATCATCTGCACACAAAGCTGTATATATAGGAGCCGTTGCCTTATTGTATATAAAGCGTATGTTCTTGTAGACACCTAAATTTTTTTCATGCCTGAACACCTTGATCCTGGGGTCAGTTAACGTCCGGAGATACTCGCTGGTTCCATCGTCGGAGGCGTTGTCACCAATGATCATTTCCCAATCATGAAAGTCCTGAGCCAAAACAGACTCAACACATTCCTTAATGTAGGGAAGGCCGTTCCAAACCGGCGTTAATATTGAGATTACAGGCGCAGACATATTTGTTTTCCTTTTGATTACGATGGTTCAGATATTGATCAGCGTGATACACTTATATTACTCCTTTCTCAAATAGTAACCCAAAATCACGAGTCGAACAAGAAAAATAACCTTCTGATTCCAGGTATTTTAACAATAACATTCTTAGCACTTTCAATTGCTACCACCGGAAGCACCTGCCAGTACCTCCAGAGGTTCCATATAAAAAAGAATAGTGCAATACCAAGTGTCAACCATTTGAATTCCGGCCGCCATATCATAACCGTCAATGAACCGGCTGCGATCAGCACTGATATAACGGCAAGATAGAATGGACGTTTTGGCCACATGAGTGCGTTTTGATTCAGCCATCGTTGGGCATAAATCTTATAACCGATTGCCGCCGCCACCTCAGCCAGCAACAACGCAATAGCCGCTCCTAAGATCCCAATGACAGGCACGAGCAAAATCAGAATGCCAAACACGATTACGGCTGCCATAGAGGCCAAGGCCAGTTGTGTTTTTGTAAGGTTGTTCCCGATAACCACGGCCATGGCGGGCTGTACGACCGCATAGACGAGAACTCCAAGGGAGAGTATGGCGAAAAGAAGTGGGTCAAAAGTAATTTTGCCCTGCGTCCAGAAGATATAAAACGGCTCAACGAAAGTTTGCAGTATAACTACTCCGGGGGCCATGAATGCAACTACCACTATCCATACAGTGGCAAAGGCTGCTTCGCTTCTCGGCTGATCACGGTCATGCAAAAACCTCATCAAGTCCGGAAGTAGAGGATTGATTATCGTGTTTAACCCTTGCAAGGCAACATTAGCACCGGTCCGCATCGTAGAAAACGCAGCAAGACCAACCGGCCCCGCCAAAGGCGCCAAAACTAGCCGAACGCCTTGTTGCCTGACATTTTCAAACAACGATTTCCCCAATAGCGGTATTGACTTAATAAAATTTGAATATCCCAACGGCAAAGAAGGTTTGACGAATCTTATTTTTTCTCTTTTCAACAATCTGAAAATATCAACATACAAAGCGGCAGCGAAAGTGAAAGAACCGATCAGAAATGCTACACTGGCCATCAAAAGGTCAGCCCCAAGCACGACGGCAACCAACGGCGACATACCCACGACAATGGTATAAAGAAATCCCCACCAGGCAAATCTGGGGTAATAACCGAACGCAGCCAATACTCTGCCCATCAAACCGGGGATCGTCATTACAGCAAGCCAAGAGACCCCCTGCAAGATGAGAGCTATGCCTGCCGCATTGATCAGCTCAGGATCAGTAGCGCGTGATTCACCCAAAAGAACAGTCAGTATACCAGTAAAAATCAAAACAGCAATTAAAAAAATTTGGAATAAGCTTATCATAATTGAAAAAACAAGGGCGGACCAAAACGATTTGCGCAACATCGGAATATTCATCCGGCCAAGGCGAAGAAATTCAAAACCCATATAATTTTGATGGCCTAGATCAAGCATAGAAAGCGCGCTCATTATGCCCTGAATGGCGAGCCAAATACCATAAGTTTTGACATCCCAGTAACTTAGGTAAACAGGAACTAAAACAATCTGAGAAGCCATTGTAACACCGATCTGGGCCCACGAAGCCACACTTCCTGAAATTAACCGTGCGGCTGTAGACATAGAGACCTCAAATTAGAACACCGTTCTGCAACTCCCTTGATCGACATACGTGAGGCTACAGATTAATGAGGCTGATTTGTTCTTTTTCAGCCTCGTGACTTTTGTACCCGTATCCGCTGACTTCCTTTGAATCATTGATTACAATCATGGGGTGCGGAAACTTCTTATTTACATAGATGTCATCAATTAGTTCAACCTGAGGTTTTGTTGTGTAGTTGTATCGCATCAGGTATAATGTACAGTCTGCAACAGCATTTAGACTGAAGGCATCGGCAACTTTGCCAATAGGGGGTGTGTCTATGATTACGTAGTCAAATCTTTCTCTCAGATCCTTTATAAAGTTTGCCAGATTCTTAGAGGTCATCAATTCTGATGGATTCGGCGGAATGGATCCTGACAGTGCTATAAATAAACCGCGTACGGTCTTGTGTTGCTTAATGATATCTTCCATGGAATATTTTTCCATCCCAATGAGGTAATTTGTTATTCCAAGGCCCGGTTTGATACCAAGCTGCTTTGCCATGGTGGGACGACGCAGGTCCAATTCCAAAACGACAACGCTCTTGCCGATAAGCGCCAGGCTGGCACCAAGATTAATGGAGAAAAACGTTTTACCTTCGCCGCTCATCGTTGATGTTACCAATAAGACTTTGTTTTCAGTACCCGCTGTTGCAAAGTAAAGGTTAGACCGGATGAGCCTGAATAGTTCAGCCAGAGGAGTTGTGCTGTCTTTGGAGATAACAAGACTGGCACCAGTTGTATTCCGGCAAATTTCGCCAAGTATTGGCGTACGGGTCAACCGTTGTACATCGCGTTTGGTTTGTATCTTGTTGTTCAGGGCGTTCTTTATATATATACCTGAGAATGGTATACCGAGTCCAACGACCAACGCAAACAAATAGGTGAGGCTCTTCTTTGGACTCACTGGTTTATCTTCTACGAGAGCTGGATCCAGCGTTCTGGATTTTGAAACCGTTGCTTCCAGGGCAAGGGCTGCCTGTTCGCGTTTCTCTAACAAATACAGATACAGATTCTCCTTGGTTCCCTGCTGGCGGTTGATTTCCAAAAGCTCACGTTCAATGGAAGGCACCTTGTTAATTTGAGACCTAAACCTTCCGGTAGTCGATTGCATATTTTTGCGGGTGATCGCCAAACCTTGTTTAATCGTATGCAAATTCTCCAGTATACTAAGGTGAAGGGTTGCAAGCTGATCGTTGAGATCCTGAACCAACGGATTGCTTGGCAATGCTGTTCGCAGCATGCGCTCCTTCTCAAGTTGAAGGTCGTTGAATTTGTTAATCAGGCTTTCCAACGTAGGTTCTGGAATACTTAATGTGCTGGGAACAACCTCATACTTTCCAGTTTGGCCCTTTAAGTAATCCTCAAGCGATTCAAGCACCTCAATCTGATTGTCTAACTCCGTCAATTGTTGGTTATAGGTTGAGGCCTGCTTCAGATACTGGTCGGCGTCAGCGGTAACGTTGGTCACCTCGTGCTGCCGCTTGAATTGCTCAACATCTTTTTCGACGTTGGTCAAGTCGGAAGTAAGGTACTTCAGACGTTCATCAATAAACTGAATGGTGGTATTCGCGAAAGCATTTCTATCCTCAAGGGCTTCCTTGCTATAGACTTCGAGAAGCTTGTTAATGATATCCTTTCCCTTCTCCGGTACTGATTCTATCAATGTCAGGCGTATGACGTTGGCACGTTTATTAACGGCTTCAATCTTAAGCAGTTTGTTATAATCATTCGCGGCTTTTGCAATTTCATGAAACTTAATGATGATGGGTTGTTGAGTCCTTCTATCTAGTTTGGACGCGGAGTCCAATGGTGCTGCAATGACGGTAAATATCGCATACGGCATACTTATCTCTTCTCCATACTTATGGTTCGTTACCTTTCCATCCTTTTCCGTGATGCTATACATCGTACTGGTTCTTCGTCTGATGGTAATCTCCTGACCGTCGGCTGTTGGATGAAGTTTTGTGACACTGAGTTTTATGGGCAGCTCCGCTCCGTAAATCTCCCTGGTCTTAAACTTTTCCTCCACATGATAGGTAACGTAGAGCGAAAGTTCAGTAAACACTCTGTGCATTAAACTCTTTGAGTTCAGCACTTCAAGCTCATTGTCGATATTTTGTTTGGTCGTGAACGGATTCAGGGCAGCGATATCCTCGCCTCTTGGACCGCCCGTGGGGTTTTCATCATTCTTGAGAAGTATTGTGCTGAACACCCTGTACTGCGGTGTTGCCAGGTACAAATAGACGAACGCCAGACCACCGCACAGGATTACACTTATGAGAAATAAGTACCAGTACTTCAGGTAATTTCGTATCAGTTGCAGAGCATCTACGTCATCACCGGGGTCGCCTTTAAACACCTCTGTCTTCTCCATGATTGATTAATTATTACGTTCATTTATAAGTGTAATCGCAACAAATCCTAGCGTTGATATCAACGTACCCCAGAGGGCAATGTATCTATTGCCAGCGGCCGTCTCAGCAACCTTTTCGCGGTTGTGTGGCTCAACGTAGACAATATCATTTTGCTGCAGGTAGAAGTAAGGTGAGTTCAGCACCTCCTTATTATTCAAATTAATTCGGGTGGTGCGGCGGACACCTTGCTGTTCCCGTATAATAAGTACATTCTCGCGCCTGCCATAGGCTGTCATATCCCCCGCAAGACCTAAGGCCTCCAGGACATTTATTTTTTCAGTGTCAATCGTAAACGTTGAAGGCTGGTTAACTTCGCCTATAACTGTTATTTTAAAGTTCAAAAACCTGACGTTCACAATTGGATTTTTTACATGCACCTTTATTTCGTTTGTCATTTTTTCAATAGCCTGTTCTTTCGTCAATCCCGCCAGCATAACCTTGCCTATCACGGGAAAGTTTATGAAGCCACCCTTATCTACAAGGTAACCTTCATTGACTTTCGTTGCCGCGATTACCTGCCCGCTGTTAGCCGTTGTGGGGAGGATCACATTATTAAACAACACATTTGACTCAGGGTTTAAGCTGCTCACCGAAACGCTCAAAATGTCGTCTGGTTGAATTGTGGGTTGCGCATAATTCCTGATGGGCGATTCGTTTTTCGCGGATGATTGCAGGTCGCTAAAGTATACCAGATTTCTCTGAGAACAGGAGACGATCAGCAATGCTAAGAGGACAACAGATATTCGAAGGTTTGTTTGGTGGAGACGGTCTATCTTTTTTTTCACGCAATGATTGTTTTAAATAAAGTTAACTATTTATCTCAATTGTTAGCTAGTATCGGATCTTGCATACTCTATTCATCATTATAAGCGGCCAAAATTAATTATTTATATTCAATGTTGAGCGGCTTTTGAGTGTGGCATACCGGGCAAAACCGTTGGTAATACCCGCTTTCTAAGCGTGGGGTTGACGATGTAACCAGTTCCGCGTCCAACATTACCATTTTCAATCGCTACTTCGTAGGAATGCAGAATGTTGTCGATAGAAAGATACTTCTCGGCATAGTTACGCGCATTTTCCTTTATAATCCTGTAATCGCCGTTAAGTACTTTCAAGATACACTCCTTTAAGTCATCGGTCTTTTCAGTATCAACCAAAACGCCAATATTGTGTTCATGAACCAAGGCATAAAGGCCGGAACCAGGATTGGCAGTAATAATCGCCAATCCACCAACAGACAAGATCGTGGTAAGCTTGGAGGGCATAACCAGATCGGCGGCACCCTCCTTTTGAATAACCAAATGTACATCTGCGAAATTGAGAAAATCGTTAAAATCCGCATACGACTGTAACGGCATGAAGTCTAGATTTTGAAGGTTAAGCTTCGCCGCCATGTCCTGTAGGTCATCCTTGTATGGACCGGAACCACAAATTATGAACTTGACATCTCTGAGATCTCTCAATTGGTCAGCAATGGTTATAATTGAATCCAATCCTTGCTTTTCGCCAATGGCTCCTGAGTACAGGATTATCTTATCTGATGGCAGATATGAATATTTCCTCTTCAAATTGGCCTTGTCTGCAATCGGAAAAAATGAGTTCACGTCCGTCCAATTTGGGAACAGCACGACATCTCTATTGATTTTATTTTTCACCTTTGCAACCATGCTTGGGGAAATGCTGCTGACTACATCGCTTCTCCTAAGTATATATTTTTCAATCCTAAAAAGGATGTCGAGCGTATTTTTGGACCTGATCATTTTCAGATCCTGTGCGGCTTCTATCTGCAAGTCCTGAATGTGGTATAAGAATTTAGCGTTTTGAAATTTCCGGAACAAAATGCCAAATAGACCAACCTTAAATGATGGAGCAATAGTCATTACGTAATCAAACCTTTTGCCTGCCAGTAAACTCAGTGCAGGGAAACAGGCAGAGAACGAAAACGAAAGGTCCAAAAGGATTCTTTTAAGACCTGAGGGTTTGCTTGGAACATACTGTGGGCACCGGAAGACGCGCTGCCTTCCCCCCGATTTTGGATCTGCCGAGTCTTCGATCGTATACCAAAACCGCCTTTTAGAATAAGGCTCTTGAACCTTCCAAAAAGGGTAATAAGGGTACGATGTAATTACAGTGCAATCATATCCATGACTTACCAGCCATTTTACCATTTCGCCACTATATTTTCCAATTCCTGTGGGCTCCGGAGAAAAATTATATCCTATCAATAAAAGTCTTTTTCTCATACGATTTGAATTGAACGAAATCATGTCTTTTGACGCAAGCGACTGATGGGAATCGATATATTGAGTCTGAATTCCCATAAACCTTCAACTACGCCCTACTTATACACTCAGGGTTAAAGTTAAACTTTAATAGAGCAGAATTAAAGGGTTGTATACTTCACACGCTCATTTTGATTCCAAAAAGCGTCAAAAACCTTATTTCAGAGATAAAGGAACATTCCAAACCACCCAAACACATTCATTTTGAAATAAAACCCTTAAGTAACATGGTCTTTGATGTTTTCTCAATGACTAAGGTTTTGAACGTACGATGATATTGCTCATGCGAATCCAGCGGAGTCAACGCCATTCAAATTTTGTTCATCGTGTCAAAAAAACGAAAAGGCGTATATACGGGCCGTTCAATCGATGTAGCTCACGCATTATTTTAGCACAAGTTTTCTTCGCAGAATTCGTGCGTTTTTTGGAAAAATTCTCGTTTCTAAATCTCGCCCAAAAATGCGGGTTGTATTTGTATTTCTGTCATCTGTTAATTAAAGCTTTTATCTACAAATAAGGTGCTTTATCGAAAGCCCTTTCAACTGCTCGGTTACCGGACCCATCTTTAGAGCATCTTTTAATATCACTTCATTCGAAAAGATAAGAGACTTTAACAGGTTTTATTCTCTTTCGAACGACTATATACCGAGATTCAGTTTTTACTATCCAAATTTTTTTCATCAAGTTTTAACTAGGCTTTCTCGTTGACATGGGATTGTTATGAAATGTAAATGAAGAATGTAAAATAAGTTTAGTGACTTGTACTGTATTGGTTGCTGCAAACCGATCAAAATGGTGCGAAGTGAAGCAGCAGGATTAGTACAATAATTTTTTAATGTGTATGAGAAAAAAACTAATAACACTCGCAATTGTAACTTTAGGGCTAGTTAACGTTACGCTGGCGCAAACCCCGGGCCATCGTCCTTACAGACAATTTTTTGCAAATCCATACTTGTTTAATCCTGCCTTCGTCGGCATCAACAATCAAACAGAGCTTAACCTGGCTTACAGGCAGCAATGGGTAAATTTCAAGGACGCTCCCGTCGTAACCGGCGTAAATCTTCAGATCCCCACCAACAAACGTGTAGCCCTCGGATTCAATCTCACCACAGACAAGCAAGTGTTGTTACGCAATTCCACTTTTATGGCTACGTTTGGATACGTCATTCCCATCAGTGAAATTCAGACACTGCGATTTGGTATCTCCGGCGGCGTAGGAATGAACACTCTTGACTTAAATGCCGAGGAACTCAATTCAAACGACCCTGCCATTATCAACGCTTCAAACAATAACTTTTATATTGACGGTAACGTAGGCGTTGTCTACGCACATTCAGGATTTAAAGTAGGTTTTGCTTTTACTGAGCTTTTCAGCTCAAATTCATTCAACCATGACTCTTTTAACAAGTTTGCGTTTTCAAACTTGAGAAATCGTTTATACTCCATGAGTTATCGGTTTAATGTTGGGATAATGGAAAACTTTGCAGTTGAACCTTACATTTTATATCGCCAAAGTGCCGATGGTCTCCAGGATGCATGGGAGGCAGCATCCATGATCTATTACAAAAACAAAGTTTGGACCGGTGCTGGATACAACCAGAACAACGGATTGGCACTGTTCTTTGGGCTGAATGTTAAGGATAAGCTAAAGATGAGTTACGGTTATGAATTCCCCCCCTTCAAATCGGGCGTCACGGCGACGAGTGCGCATGAACTCCACCTCACCGTAACTTTTGGAAAGAAAAAACCTTCAACGTTCGTCAACAAGAGCAAGCCTGCTCCTACTGTCAAGAAAGCGGCCAACGATGTTGATGATTCTATGGAAGAAGAAAATGAGAACACTGATGAACGCAGTGAGACAGACGAGTCGACTTCCGATTATGCGGCCACAGATAAGAAGAATAAGGCAACGGAACCTGACTCGAAAAAGAATCCTGAAAATATAAAATTCAATAAGGAAAATACTACACCTGAAGTGGCAAAGGCACCGGTCGGAAAACCTGCACGATCATTCACCATTGCCAAGGGACACTATGTGGTGGTCGGTGTGTTTAGCATCATGGACCATTCAACGAAGTTCACCAAACAACTTCTAAGAGAGGGTTATGATGTGAATGTTGCCTTGAATCCTAAGAATAAGTACTACTACGT
>JAICGJ010000191.1 GCA_025923195.1 Chryseolinea sp. | reverse complement strand
AGCGTGGATAACAGATGTATGATACACTAGATCAAAAAGAGTAATCAGTATGATGTACAGCGTTGGGGTTTCTTGAGGCATTTTTGATGGTTGACGTGAGCGGTATTCGACGTGCCAGCGCTTGTTGGTGAAGAACACCAACAAGGGCGGGGGTCTGCGACTCCATTGAAGCTACGGAATTCTGCGACGCCGATGCCACTGAAGATGCAACTGTTAACAATAAGGCCTTAACGGAATCGACCTGTAGGCGAATCCGGCAAGCCCTGCACAAGCCGCCTTTGTTGGTCTTCTTCACCAACAAACCTACAAGCGTGGATAACAGATGTATGATACACTAGATCAAAAAGAGTAATCAGTATGATGTATAGCATTGGGGTTTCTTGAGGCATCTTGACGGGTGCCGTGAGCAAGTGTCGGGCGACAATGAAGCCTACTTGAACGGTTACTTAGACGAATTGAACCTGATCGCCGCCTCCAAAATTTGTTTTACAACGGCAAGTTCCTTCTCAGTCCTTGGTGAGTAAATCATCATATAACCAGGAGCCAATTCCCTTCCAGGTGCGAAAACCTGACCTGCCAGTCCGTGTAACTCACCCCAGCCGTTTTCAATTACGACTATTGCGTCCGACGGACTTAAGATCATATGCATCGATCCATCCGTTGGGTGTACATGACCAATCTCGGCGCGTGTAATAGGCATCATTGCGGGATTCCCTGCTGCGCTGTCCCTGACAAACAATGCATTGTTGTGCCTCTCGAAAAAGCTGCGTTTGTAAGCCAACTGGTATTTTGTATCAGCCGCATAACTCTCAATCAACTTTCTTTGAATGCCTCGTATAGTCGTGTCGTTGTGTTGATCCGTTTGCCTGTGGGGAATAGCAAATGGTGCGATGGTCGGTCTTGGACCTTTTCGCTTTGGAAGTTTTTTCAGCGTTTCAACATCGCCGACCTTTCCTACATATCTTCTTAAGTTTTCGACGTCAAACGGGCTTCGCATATTTTTACCCAGTTTCTTAAGTGTTTGATAGCCGTCAAAGGTATGTGGAAGCCCTCCCACACCGAGCGCTACCCATGCCTGATAATCTTGATATGCGGCATCGCCTAGATAATATTGAATGGGGGAAACTAAAGTCTGTTTTTGGGATCCCAGGTTTTCGATTCCTAGCTCTACAACATCTCCTGCCTTTAGGTACTGTGGTGGCTTAAGCCCTAAGCCCACACCTGCAGGAGTGCCGGTTGCAATTACATCCCCTGGCAGAAGTGTCATGAATTTGCTCACCTCGCTCAATAACCTTTCTACCCTGAAGATCATATCACTGGTGTTGGCCTCCTGCATCTTTTTGCCGTTCAGCGACAGCCAAATTGAAAGGTTATTGGGATCACCTGATTGCGCGGGCGTAACGAGGTAGGGACCCAAAGGCGCAAATGTATCCGCGCTCTTTCCCTTATCCCATTGGGCCCCAGGCCGCTCAAGCTGCCACTCTCTTTCGCTATAATCGTTAATGATAGTGAAGCCCGCTATGTATTTCATCGCGCTGTCTTCAGATATATATGAGGCCCGCTTGCCAACAATGATTGCCAGTTCAACTTCGTAATCTGTTTTTATCGAATTTCTCGGTATGATCACATCATCAAATGGACCCGTCAGCGCCGTAGATGACTTCATGAAAATCACCGGCTCCTCCGGAACCTTGGCTCCAGACTCCTGGACATGTTTATGATAGTTAAGGCCAATAGCAATAATTTTTGACGGGCGAGCAATGCATGATGCAATCCGTGAATTATCAGAAATTTTGGGACATTTAGATCTATTGGAATTGAACCACTTGTCAAGACGTGCTATGCCATCAGTGGCAAAGAAATTCTCGTTGTAATCTTCTCCAAATGCTGAGACGTCAAGATGGCTACCATCGGCTGTCAATACTCCCGGCTTCTCTTTATCTGGCTCGCCGAACCGGAAAAGTTTAATTCCAGTAGATTGCTGACCTGCTGATTGTAGACTGCACAATCCTATTAGGATAGTGAAAAGGAAAGTCGTTGAATAGTGCTGCCACATAATTGGGTATAGATTTAATTTTTAGCGTTCTATTCGTGTTTTTCAGTGACTTTGCCACGAAGTCTCCAAGGCACCAAGTGGCACGAAGAGGATACAATCGCCTTGGGATCTTCGTGTCCTCCGAACTTGGTGGAGTAAACGATCAGCCTCTGCGCAAAAGCACTCTGCTTTCTGCTTTCTGCCTTACGCTTCCCCACAACCTTTCCACCCGCCGCTGTTCTTCCCCGGTATATCGATCTCCGTGAATTGTAATTTTTGCTATAGCATTGTCAAGTTCGCGCATCTCTTCAGACGTAAACTTCAGCTCTGCCGTTGCAAGCTTTTCATTCAAGTGTGCCAATTTGGTTGTACCTGGAATTGGCACGATCCAATTCTTTTTGCCAAGCAGCCAGGTCAACGCAACCTGCGTTGGAGTCAAACCCCTCTGATGACCAAAATCGATCAACGCTTCCACGATCGGCCTGTTAAGCCTCCTCGATTCCGGCGTAAATCGCGGTAGCGCGGCTCTGTTATCATTGGGTGCGTAGAACTTCGTTTGTTCATTCAACATGCCGGTAAGATAACCTCTGCACATTGGGCTGAAGGGAATGAATCCGATCCCGAGTTCCTCCAGTGCCGGTAGCACAGCCTCCTCCGGTTTTTTCCACATCAATGAATATTCACTCTGTACAACGGTTAGAGGCTGCACAGCGTTAGCCTTACGAATAGTTTCTGCCCCAGCCTCACTTAGGCCAAACCGCCTTACTTTCCCTTCTTTGATCAAATCCTTTACCGTTCCTGCCACGTCTTCAATCGGCACGTTCGGATCGACCCGGTGTTGATACGAAAGATCAATGTAATCCGTCCTGAGCCGCTTGAGCGACTGTCCGACCACTTCGCGTATATGGTCAGGCCGACTATTGAGTCCCGCCATTTTTCCGTTCTCAATGGCGAACCCGAATTTGGTAGAAATGAACACATCTTTTCGCAAAGGGACAAGCGCTTCGCCTACTAATTCTTCATTTGTAAGAGGTCCGTAAACTTCTGCAGTATCAAAGAGCGTAACTCCTAGTTCAACTGCCTTGCGAATCAGTGCTATGGATACTTTTCGGTCGGGGATATGACCACGGTGGTAGCTCATACCCATACAACCCAGACCGAGTGCAGTTACTTCCATACTATATTTTCCCGATCCCAGGGTGCGTTTCTTGGTTATCTTATCTGGTGTAGCAATGGGCTTCTCCTCAATGATAGCGTGATCGGAAATAATTTGTGTGGTAGTTTTCTGCGTGCTTTCCTTCACCGCTCGGTTCAAATGGTTTACATGGACATTCAAGCGGTCGGCAAAATCCGATGCCGATCGCAACTGCACGGCTGGATGCAAATCATCAATAGGGAACTGTCGTTCCAGTAGTTCCGTAAACAAAGTTGATATCCTTTGAGAAGCATTGAGCGATGGCTTTTCGATATTGTCCGAGGGCTGCATTTTTAGAGCAAAATGCAACAATTCGAAGATCTGATTTCGAATCGCGTCGTACTTGTATTTGTAATCCGAGTTAAACTCCTTTGCCATCCGCTCGAAAATTTCGTTCACGTGATGCGCTTGTTCATGCGAGAGCTCAAAGATATGAGTTCCGTTGGGCTGGAAGACTTCGTACTGATTCAATTGTCCAAATTGATGAAAGAAGTGTTGATTGAAAATACAATAAATCCCCTCCCGGATTTTATCAAGGTGCTCCCATTTGTACGGAATCTGCGGATTGGAAAACGACAGAGCCTGCTTTTTTATCTCGACGACTTTGTCTGCAAAGTGAACCTGGATATGGCCTTTTACGAGCATAATTTTATAAAAGTCTCTTCGCTTGTAGGGGATGTTCGTCGGTTTTCCTTCCACATATGGTTCCAAGCGGAACAGGCTGAAATGCCCGATTTCATTTTTAATGTTATCAGGCATCCAATCGAATTTCCTTTTATAGAACTCTTCTAAGGTTTCCATTTTATCCATCAACCAAATTTACTGAATTTAGGACTGAATCCTCTTTGCGTTCAGTTCGTAGCTCAGATACAAAGGAACTTGGTCGTGTAATGGCTTAGTAACGAATTTCAAAGTGAATACTACGAAAATCAAATAGTGAGTTATTTAAAACAAATGAGCTATCTTTTTTCGCCGTCGCCGATATTCCAACAAGACAACATGCGTCGTTTTGGTGACGCCTGTTGCGCTGTAGGCATGGATTCGGCTGGTATTGTCACCGTTGTACCTGAATGCGAAAAAATAGAATCCGGGTCAGGGAATAATCTTGTGCCGGAAAAAAAAATTTTAATACAGGGTCTCAGACTGATCGAAGGGAATTAGCATTCGACAGCCTTTCCTCCGAGGCAAGTGAGATTCAGTCATTTCCAAGCTCGGGTGCATTCGAACTCCACATAAAGGATGACAATAATCATACTTTTCCAACTGCGAATATCATAGTTCACTTTCAAAATGTGTGTTAGCTTGGAGCAAAACGAATGCAGAAGGACATTTGGTATTGATGACTCAAGAATGTCTGGGCACGCCATGTAACAAAGTCACTCACGTTTTGCGTGTGTCTTTCTTAACACTGTCCACGGTAGAATTCTATCGAATTTTTAAGAACAAGTCTTGTTGAAGAAACCTAACCTGAACCTACGACGATGAAAACAGCCACAATAGAATACGCCAGAATAGAATTACCTGCACAAGGGAAGGTTGGCCAATCGAGATGGCAGCGGATTGTGCTGCTTATCGTTCTTGGCTACGAGGCGCTCGGATGCTTGTCGGGAGGGAGCCTTCTCGTAGCGGCACCGGACGGCAGACTCATGGACATGCCAGTCGACATAATGCATGGTGCCTTCCGTGATTTCCTAATCCCCGGCATTATCCTTATTGGATTGGGAATATTAACCACGGTAGCTTTTGTCGCGGTCCTTCGCAGGATGCCAACTGGCTGGTTCTTGGCATGCCTTGCTTTGGGCGGACTGATCGTCTGGTTCTGGGTGGAGATCGCCATCCTGCAGGAGCTCCATTGGTTGCATGCGATGTGGGGACTACCGGTTATTTTGGGTGCAGTGGTGACTACTCCACTAATTCCTTCAAGACAAACTTTTGTACCGAACGCCGCGCTCTTTTGTGGAATCCTCTCTTCTGTACTTTATGTCGCAGTAAATATTATTGTTCCGCAGCAATATCCTGGCTACAACTTGGCTTCTCAAGTCGTGAGCGAACTCTCGGCCATCGGTGCGCCCACGCGAATGTTGTGGTCTGTGCTGGCCACTCCCTATACGTTTCTTATACTTGCTTTTGCCTGGGGGATTCGGCAATCAGCGGGAGCGAATCGCAGTCTCCGCATGGCCGGAAACTTGATGCTTGCCTATGCTGCACTAGGATTTCTATGGCCCTTTGCTTCCATGCATCAACGCGACGTACTGGCTGCAGGTGGTGGAACCTTTTCGGACACTATGCACATCGCTCTCAGCGCAGCGACTCAAATTTTCTATTTGGTCGCATTAGGTTTTTCAGCAGCGGCTCTTGGAAAGCCGTTCCGCATTTATTCAATTGTAACGTTTGCAGTCCTTCTTTTTTTTGGTGTACTGACTTTCTTGGAAGCACCGAGCATCTCTACAAATCAAGCCACTCCATTAATCGGAGTTTGGGAGCGCATCAACATTGGTGTTTTCCTTCTATGGGTGGTTGTGTTGGCTGTTGTGTTACTACGGAGGCAAAAGAAGGCAGAATCAATTCACACTAACCAGGTCTCCTGAGTCTAATGATACTCGCATTGCTAACTATTGTCGTGTTCGTGGCTTCCGTCAATTTTGTATTGACATGGTTAATTTGGGTCGGACTGCGTCAGCCTACAACACTTCTTCTGTGGATGATTAAGGTATTTACTTCCGCAATTTCACCTGTATTATTCCTGGTTGGATTACTGACCATCGTTTTTGGATTTGCCTTAAATTCGCTGCCAGCCGTAGCCCTTGGAAGTCTCAGTGCCTTACTCTATTTCGTACACATTATTAAAATAACACGGGCTCCGGAAACTGCCAGCTGTTTCGAATCAGCATTTGATACGCTGTGGGAAAATCGTATACCGCAGGAAAGAAAAACTAGCTTCCTGTCAAGTCGCTATGTATTGCGACTTCCTGATTCGCCTGAACCAATCTTTAACCCCAATATTTCATTCTATACTATTCCTGGAACAAACCGCCAACTTTTATGCGATATCTGGCAACCGCCAAAAAGCGTAAAGCATACTGAATTAGCTTTCATTTATGTACATGGCGGTGCATGGACAGCACTTGATAAAGATTATGGGACTCGTGCGTTCTTCAGGCACCTCGCGAATCAAGGTCATGTGATCATGGATATAGCGTACAGGCTCTTTCCGGAAACTGATTTTCTGGGAATGGTATATGATGCCAAACATGCCGTTGCATGGATGAAGGCCAACGCTGCTTTTTATGGCGTAAACCCCGATCGTGTTGTAATAGGAGGTGGTTCTGCCGGAGGTCACATCGCTTTGCTTGTTGGTTACACAGATCAGAATAAGGCATTAATGCCCGACGATTTAGAATCCGTTGATACTAGCGTCCAAGGTGTGATTTCCTTTTACGGCCAAAGTGATCTTGTGGCTACCTATTATCATACCTGTCAAAATTTGGCAACGCGTTCAGCACTTGCCAAACAAAAAGAAGGTGAACCTGGAGGTATGCCAGGGTGGATTCAGAAAAGCATGGGTGAGGATTATCATCGGCTCGGCTTTGATAAGGATGTTGAACCGGGAATGATAGCTCCTATACTGGGAGGACACCCTAATGAGAAGCCGGAATCCTACTCGCTTTTTTCTCCCATCACCCATGTGCACAATGGTTGTCCGCCAACCTTAATTCTTCATGGTGAACATGACATACTTGCACCGGTGAAAGCTATCCGTCAGTTGAATTCACGTTTGAAAGAAGCTGGTGTTCCAACGGTAATGCATATTTTACCACAGACTGACCATGCTTTTGATCTCATACTACCGAAAATATCTCCATCAGCACATAACGCATTTTATGATGTGGAACGCTTTATGTCCATCATGGCCTTGAGCAAACAAACGGTAGAAAAAAGAGGAGCTGCCAAAATATAAAATTGCTTTCTTGGGAGATGAAGAAACTCATTCATAAAAAATTACAGCATCTACATTTTCCAAGCGATGACTTCATACCCTAAATGCAGAAAAGCCATTGATATCCAGCAGGCTGGGTAACAGCACTTGGGACTAGTAAAAAGGAAACAACTAATTCTAAAGGTTACTTCGACAAAAAATGGATGGTGCGAAGTGTATTTTTAAGTTGCACTAAAACGGGGAGCTATGATTCATGATGAGATCAATCAAACAATTAACCGAACTTTTATAATGGATGTACAAAAACAACTGCTGCGGGATCCCGACGTTTCACCAACGGACAAACAATTAAAAAATGTACTTGGAAAAAAATTGTACGGTATATATGACGAATTGTTCAATACCCTGACGAGTGACAGTTGGGCGCTGAAATTTGAATGGAACTACTACAAAGACGGAAAAGCGTGGTTATGTAAAGTCATTCATAAGAAGAAAACGGTTTTTTGGCTGTCCGTTTGGGAGAATTTTATTAAAACGGGTTTTTATTTTACCGAGAAAACGCGTTCAGGCGTTCTTGAATTGGACATAGCGGACGCGATAAAAATTAAGTTTGCAGGTTCTGAAGTTGTTGGAAAACTTATACCACTAAGTCTTGACATCAATGGAAAAGAACAACTTAAAGACCTTTTCAAGATAGCCGAATACAAAAAGAACCTGAAATAGTAGAGATACGTCGGACAATGATATTTTAATTTTAAAGTTCTTACACTAACGTAGCTCGGCCAGGAGATAATGACGAAGTCACTAACACGAAGGCTTACCCAGACCGATAGATGTAACGTAAAAATGACTAAAAAGCAAATAATATCCTGGCTATTGGAAGGGGATGTCTCTATTCAATATCAGACCCACAGAGATCTATTGGATACAGACAAACCAACGCTTAGAAAGAAGATTGAATCTGAAGGTTGGGGATCACGATTCTTATCCTATCGCCACTCCAACGGACATTGGGGACGAGCCTTTTATCAACCCAAGTGGATCTCGACGCATTATACCTTGCTGGATTTAAAAAATCTCAATATTTCGCCCGATAATAAAAAGATAAAAGAAACGCTCGATATAATCTTTACAAACCAAAAGGGGTCGGATGGAGGCATTCGATGTGGGGCTGATCAAAGATCTGATGTTTGCGTCAACGGAATGGTGTTGAATTACGCCTCTTATTTTTCTGTTTCTGAAGAATCTCTAAGATCCGTGATTGATTTCCTACTGAATGAGAAAATGAATGATGGTGGCTTTAATTGCCGATCCAATACTACTGGTGCAACACATAGTTCATTGCACACGACCCTCTCCGTAGCCGAAGGAATTTTAGAATACCAAAGGAATGGATACAAGTACCGATTAAAAGAGCTGGTGAAAGCAAAAAATAAGTCGCACGAATTCATTTTAATGCACAGGTTATTTCGCTCCGACAAAACCGGAAAGATCATTAACCCGAACTTCTTAAAATTGTATTATCCGGGCCGTTGGTATTACGACATCTTAAGAGCATTGGATTACTTTCAAGATGCCAATGTAAAGCATGACGATAGAATGGCAGATGCTATTGAAGTGATTCTTGGTAAGAGAACTAAAGATGGATTATGGAAACTGGCTTCCAAACATTCCGGACAAACACACTTTGAAATGGAACTGGCAGGGAAACCGAGTCGATGGATTACGCTAAAGGCGATGAGAGTTTTAAGGCATTATGGTTTGGAGTTGAAGGTGTAAGGTATAGGGAGTGTGTACAGTGAGCTGGCATTACGGGTATTAAGGTATAGGGGTATTCTGAGCTAGCTCCCCCTCATTCTAATACCCTACACCCGATACCTTCTCCCAATGGCCAGCAATGAGACTTCATCATGTTTTTGCACTGAAAGCATTTCCTATATTTAGCCTCCAAGAATATAAATATGCAAGGTCTTTTTATCGAATACGTCTTTCTCATCCTCATCATCATCACTTTGGTTATGGTGGCGAACAAGCTAAGGATTGCCTATCCCATCGTGCTGGTATTAGGGGGTTTAGCCCTTAGTTTTACGAAGTTCTTTTCCGATATCACCATTGACCCCGAGTTGATTTTCTTCATTTTTCTTCCGCCTTTGCTATATGACGCGGCATGGCAGACGTCATGGAAGGATTTCTGGAAGTGGAGGCGCGTGATCATGAGCTTCGCATTTCCCATTGTCATTATCACATCGTGTGTGGTGGCCTTTGCCTCAAACGCACTCATTCCGGGGTTTACACTTGCACTTGGCTTCCTTCTTGGTGGAATCGTATCGCCACCCGATGCCATTTCAGCAACAACTATCATGCGTCAGGTGAAGGCACCCAAGATACTCGTCAGTGTGGTAGAAGGAGAAAGTCTTTTGAATGACGCCTCCTCGCTCGTCGTATTCCGTTTTGCTTTAGCCGCTATAATCACCGGACAATTCTATTTGACCAACGCGGTTGGCAGTTTTTTTCTGGTGATTATTATGGGAACGCTGATTGGCTTGGCGATCGGTCTAATCTTTTATGGGATTTACCGTTGGCTTCCAACGACGCCCAGCATCCAGATCGTCTTAAGTTTTCTGGCGCCTTATTGTATGTACTACTTTGCCGAGCGTTTTCATTTCTCTGGAGTATTGGCGGTTGTGGCCGGCGGACTTTTGCTTTCGAGCAAACGACATGTCATGCTCTCTTACCAGGGTCGTGTGCAGGGATCCAACGTATGGTCTACTATTGGATTCATCCTCAACGGTGTCGTGTTTATGCTAATAGGTCTGGAGCTGCCTGCCATAACAAGCGGCCTGGAGGAGGCGAGCCTCGCGCAGGCGATCTGGTATGGATTGGCAATCTCGGTTGTGCTAATTGTAGCGCGGATATGCTGTACGCTCGGAGCTTCTGTCTTTACACGGTTTATTTCGCGCTTCATCACCGTGGCTGACCGGAATCCCGGATGGAGAATACCGTTTATGTTTGGCTGGTCCGGTATGCGTGGAGTTGTTTCTCTGGCGGCGGCGCTGTCAATACCTGTGTTCGTTCAGACGGGACAACCTTTTCCCTATCGAAACCTGATTCTCATGATCACTTTCATCGTGATTTTGGTGACGCTCGTTTTTCAAGGCTTAACACTACCATGGCTCATAAGGAAAATGAAGACGGGGGATGAAGCTGCCGAGCTGCACGAGAAACAGCAGGAGTTGACCATCCGAAAGGCGATGGCAGACACGTCCCTTAAACTTCTCGAACAGGCCTACGGAAAGGAACTGCAATTGAACGAACACCTGAAGAGTTTGTCCGCAAAACTGAGGGCCGACTTAAGTATATTTGAACAAGATATTCAAAGCTTTAACAACGCAAGCAGGGAATTGCTAGTGCAATACCAAGACGTATATTTGGCTTTGTTGGATGAACAACGAAAGGTTCTTCATGAACTCAATCGAAAGGAAGAGTATGATGAGGAACTAATAAGGAAGTACCTTTCACTGGTTGATCTTGAGGAGATGAAGCTGAGGGAGGTTTCTTTTAGTTAGTTATCGTTTGCAAAAAAAGGCAATGGAAAACCCAACCGTTATTGAACCTGATTATTGGGGCGCATTAGTGCAGTGGTTGCTTTTCTTTGGTTTTTTTGCAATCCTTATTCTGCCAGCGTTTCTATATAAAAAATTGGCTAGAAGGTTTAGTAGGAAAGAATGGCTATACTTTATTTGGGGAATACCGGTGGGTATGCTCGGGTTAAATGTAGTGCACTTGTATGCACGATTTGTCAATCATTATACCTCTCCGGATTTGTTTGAACGCGCCCGATACTTTTGGCTGCTTTCGATGTATCTTATCGGATATCT